>SLIS01000057.1 GCA_007135505.1 Halovivax sp. | reverse complement strand
GTCGTCCCGGTCCCCCAGAACGGGTCGAGGACCGTGTCGTCGTAGGCGCTGTACATGCAGCACAGGCGGTAGGGGATCTCGAACGGGTAGGCCGCGGATCGCTCGCGCACCGCGTCGCGTTCGAGTTCCTGGAGCTCGCCGCGAACGGCCGTCCAGAGGTCCGAGAACCACTGGTTTCGTTCCTCCCAGAAGTATGCGGCCTCGTATCTGCGGGTGGCTCCCGGCTCGAACGACCGCCGACCGCCTCCCTTGCGAAAGATCAGAACGTGTTCGTGTTCGAGCGTGACGTACGCGTTCGGCGGCACCATGCCGCTTCCCATAAACTTCGCCCCACTGTTCGTCGGCTTTCGCCAGAGGACGTCCGGGAGTGGATCGAACCCACGGGACTCGAACGCGTCCAGGATGCGTGCGTGGTTCGGGTAGACACGAAAGGAGTCGCCGATCGACCGCGTCGCGTCACCGACGTTGATGCAGGCGATTCCGCCCTCCACGAGGACGCGTTCGACCTCGTCCCAGACCCGTTCGAGCTGTGCGTGCATCGCGTCGAACGCCCCCTGACCGTCCTCGTCGTCGAGGGCCGCCCCGATCGCTGGATCGAGCTCGGCGAACAGATCGTCCCACATCTCGATCATCGGGTACGGCGGCGACGTCACGACGAGCTCGACCGACTCGTCTTCGACAGTCTCGAGGTCGCGCGAGTCGCCGGTTTCAACGCGATGGGTCGTCTCCATCGATCAAGTCTGGCGGCGTTTCACCCTTAGCTCTATCGTCACGGGAGAACGTCCGGTGAAACACACGATAGAATTCGCGGTCGGCTACTCTTCGGACTCGTCTTCGTCGCCGGCTTCCGTCTCCTCGCCTGTTTCTTCTGTCGATTCCGCTTCGTCGGCCGCCGCGTCTTCGCTCTCTGCAAGCCGTTCGCCCGCCGATTCGTCGTCGCCAGTTACGTCCTCGACGACGCTCGGTACCTCCTCGCCGACCGACGTTTCGACCTCTTCGATCGGTTCCCAGCCCTCGCCGTCCCCACCCAGTCGCCGTTTGAGGTACGCAGCAGCGCCACCGATCGCCAGCAAGAGCGCGATCTTCGGAAGCCGGCCGCCCATGCTGGTGCCCCCGTCGTCCGTCTCGCCGTCGGCTTCGGTTCCCTCGATGATCTCCTTCGGATCGTCGACTGGTATGGACTCGGTGTCCACCGTCGTCTCGTCGATATCTCGGCTTGCGAGCAAGTAGCCGATGCCTGCGCCGATCGCGAGCGCCCCGCCTACCAGCGGCAGTGGGGACATCCGTCGACCGCCTTCGGCCTCGTCGACGGCATCGAGAATCGTCTCGCGCATCGGCGAGTCGAGCCCGGCACCGACTGCTTCCTTCACGATCGTCTCCGGCAAACTCGGACCATCCGTGTCTGGCATATTCCGACCTATTCTATCCCCGTAAATAGTTTTGTACCACGTTTCGGACGAACGCGACCCGCGGGCCGACGGAAACGTCCGGTTACCTGCGCCCGAATCCATCGTTCGATCGTGTATGGTATGCTTACCACCGCGACGCCGTCCAATCGTTGTGGACCGTTCTGTCCCCGCCGTGTGGGTCCGTTCCGTCGTGGCGACTCGATTCGACGGCAGCCAGCCCCTGCCGTTCGCGTTCGAGCACCCTGCTGTACGGATTCTGGCGGACGCTTGCCGCGCTCGCGAACGACGGCGCGATCGATCGGCCGGACAGCGTTTTCCACGCGAGTCGATCGAATCGCTCGTGGCCGGTACCGGTTCTCGTCCGTCGGCGCGGGAGTCGTAATGGTCCGGTTAACGAAACAGGTTCCGTGTGAGACACCTGTATGAGCGTCATCCGTCGCCCCGGGTTCGGGCGACGCACGCGTCGACGGGTCGTGGACTTCCGTGCCGCCCTCTCCGTCGCCGTCGTGGATGCGGCGACGGTCGGTTGCTGGTTCACCCTGGTCGTGATCGAGCCGCGGCGGCCGTTCACCGCTCTCGCCGGTCTGACCGTCCTCTTCTTCGGCGCACTGGTGCGTACGAACCTCATAAGCGAGACACTGGGTGGCGATTCGGCCGGCGACCAGCCCCGGCCTCGACGGATCGTCGCGGCGACCGTCTACGCGACGATATGGCTGGGCTGGTTGATCGCCGCGGAGTCGGTCGGTGCGGCGAGCGGGCTCCTGTTCGGGACACTCGTTCTGGTCGGCGGACTCGTCAGTTACTTCGTCATCCAGTGGTTCTTCGTCCTGCGTGTCAGTCCCTACACTGCACTCCCGATGAACGCCGTCCCACACCTGCGGACGGTGATCGTCCCGGCGACGTTACTCGGTCTCGGTGCCACCGTCCTGCTGGGCATCGTCTGGTTCGGCAGCGCCACACTCATCTCGGCGACCATTCCGCTCGGCGATCGAGCCCTCCTCTTCGAGATTCACGTCGTCGTCGCCGGAATCCTCGTCCTCGGCTGCTGCTCGTTCCTCGGGACGCACCGATACCTCTCGGCCATCCCCGACTGGTAAGCACACGCGGGTGTCGTCCGGATCTCTGGCGGATCGTCCCCAATCGAACGAGCCCGTCGCGTGCCCGGATCACCCGCTCACTGCCTTAACCGTGCGACCGTCGCCCCGTCCGTCCGTGACCGTACCTGGACGAGGCCGTCGGCTTCGAGATCCTCGAGCAGTTCCTCGAGCCACGACCGGCCGTACGCGCCGTCGTCCGCGTAGTCGACACGCACCCGAGGGCCGAGCCGGTCGAGCGACAACTCGTCGTACTCCTTCAGCGTCGAGACGACCCGACCGCGCATCTGCCGACGACTCCCTTCGAACGACGGCTGGGTCGGTACGTCTGGGGCGGTGAAGTCACCGATTTCGTACGCGTGACACCACTCACGCCAGGGACAACCCGCCTCGTCACAGCGTGGGGTCTTCTCGCAGGCGACGCCACCGAGTTCCATGATGGCGTTGTTCCAGGTTCGCGAGCGGTCCGGGGGCATGAGGGTCGTGGCCGCCGCCTCGAACGCGTCCTCGTCGTCGGGAACGTCGAATGCCCGATAGAGCACTCGCTTGACGTTCGTGTCGACGACGGCCTCGCCGTTGTTGAACGCGAAGCTGGCGACGGCGTTGGCCGTGTAGGGGCCGACGCCCATCAACTCCTGGAGTTCGTCGGGGTCCTCGGGAAACGAACCGCCGTACTCCGTCTCGACTTGCTGTGCCGCTTCGTGCAGGTAGCGGGCCCGATTGTTGTATCCGAGCCGCTGATCGCTCCAGAATCCGACGACGGCCGATCGATTCGCCTCGGCGAGGTCGGCCGCGGTGGGCCATTGATCGAGAAACGCGTGCCAGGCCTCGACGACTCGATCGAGCTGGGTTTGCTGGCTCATCACCTCACAGACCAGGATCTCGTACGGATCGTCGGTCTCGCGCCAGAGGAACGATCGATGTTCGTCGTCGTACCAACGTATCAACGCCGACCGAACGCCCGCTAACTCGGCCGGCAACCACTCGCTCTCCTCTCGGGCGCTCATTGGGCGTCGTTGGACCGACCTCGGTTTAGGCGTGATGGTATTCACGAGACCGACCGTGGCCATTCGGTCACGAGGTCGGTATCGTCCTCAAACGGCGATCGGTCGCGAAAGCCATTTGCTACCGGCTGGTCCAAACCCGGTATGGGTCTCGAGGAACTCACGACGGAGATCGAATCGGAGTACGGCGAACTCGGCACCGAGTTGAAGATCGAACTCGACAGGGAGACGCGTAACGAACTCGCCATGCTCGAAGCGGCGCTCGAACCGGAGGGGACGGACGAACTCGTCCGCCGAGCGCTCCACATGCTCTTTCAGACCGCCGTCGACACCGGGAGCCTCGACTTTCACCTCCGCTCGGGATACGACGTCACGTACGACGAGTATCTCTCTGGGATGACGTTCGACGAGATGACCGGCCAGAACCAGTATCCCCAACTGGACGACGAGCGGCGTTATCAGTTCTAACTCGCGGAATGTGGCACCTGGCCGCTGGAGCGGAACCCGTTCTACGGCTGCCAGCGTACGCGTTCTCTTGTCGAAGGCGTAGTACTCGACCGGTCCGTTACTGGGCGCCGTCAGTCGTGGCGACCGGCTCGTCCGCCGCGACCGCCTCGACGGCCGAACGGAACAGGTCGGCGCCGAGTTCGATCTCCCGTTCGGTCACGTCGAGTGGAGGGAGCAATCTGAGCGTCTGGTGGCCGCAACCGAGAGTGAGCAGACCGCGTTTCAACGCGTCGGCGACGACGGCTTCGCGGCGGTCCTTGCTGTCGAACTCGACGCCGATCATGAGGCCCGGTCCGCGAACGTCGACCACGCCGGGTAACTCGGCGTCTTCGATCGTCTCTCGTAGCTGACGACCACGCTCGCGGGCGTTCCGGAGCAGTTTCTCCTCGCGGATGACGTCGAGCGTTAGGGCTCCCTGCAGGCTGGAGAGGACGTCGCCAGCGCCCCACGTCGAGGAGATTCGGCCGGTTTCTTCGGGGAAGACGTCGGAGCGGGATATAGTCGCCCCCACGCGGAGTCCTTTCGCACAGGTGATGACGTCGGGGGTGAGATCGAGGTGGTCGACGCCCCAGAACTCGCCGGTT
>SLIS01000055.1 GCA_007135505.1 Halovivax sp. | reverse complement strand
GTGACCGACTCCTGAAAGTGATCAGCGCCACGCCGACCCTGGCAGCCGGGGTGAACACGCCCGCCCGCCGGGTGATCGTCCGCGACTGGCGCCGGTTCGACTCGACCGCCGGCGGCATGGCCCCGCTCGACGTCCTCGAGATCCACCAGATGATGGGCCGGGCGGGACGGCCGGGACTGGACCCCTACGGCGAGGCCGTCCTGCTCGCGAAGAACCACGACGAACAGGAGGAGTTGTTCGACCGCTACATCTGGGCCGAGCCCGAGGCCGTCCGGTCGAAGCTGGCGGCCGAGCCGGCGCTCCGGACCCACGTCCTCGCCACGGTCGCCTCCGGCTTCGCCCGCACTCGCGAGGGACTGCTCTCGTTCATGGATCGGACCCTCTACGCCAGCCAGACGGGCGAGGAAGGCCGTCTGGAGTCGGTGACCGACGACGTACTCGGCTACCTCGAACGGAATGACTTCATCGAGCGGGAAGGCAACGACGACCAGTCGGCCACGTCCGCCGACGCGGGTGCGTTCACCTCCGCCGCCGATCTCGCCGCCGAAGCCGACCGGGACGTCGAACTACGGGCGACGAATCTGGGTCACACCGTCTCCCGGCTCTACCTCGATCCGATGAGCGCAGCGGAGATCGTCCACGGCCTCGAATCGGCCGACTCGCGACCCACCGCGATGGGGCTCTACCAGCTGATCGCCCGGACGCCGGACATGTACGAGCTCTACTTGCGATCGGGCGAGGACGAGACGTACGGTCAGCTGTACTACGAACTCGAGGACGAGTTGCTGGGAGACGCCCCGAGCGAGTACGAGACGGCCAGGTTCGAAGACTGGCTGGCGGCGCTCAAGACCGGCGCCCTCCTCAAAGACTGGGCGGACGAGATGGACGAGGACCGGCTGACCGAGCGCTACTCGATCGGCCCGGGCGACCTGCGCGGGAAGGTCGAGTCGGCCGAGTGGCTGCTGGGTGCTGCGGAGACCCTCGCGGCCGAGGTCGACAGCGACTGGAGTGTAGCGGTTCGCGAGGCTCGCGCCCGCGTCGAACACGGCGTCAGGGAGGAGCTACTCGAACTCGTCGGGGTTCGCGGCGTCGGTCGCAAGCGCGCCCGCCAGCTCTACGAGGTCGGGATCGAGACGCCCGCCGACCTCCGCGCGGTCGACAAGGGCGTCGTGCTCGGGGCCCTTCGCGGGAAGAAGACCGCCGAGAACATCCTCGAGAACGCCGGGCGGGACGATCCCTCGATGGACGGCGTCGATCCGGTTCCCGTCGACGAGGCGACTGCCCGGCGGTCGTCGGACACGACCGGATCGTCGAACCGACGGTCCACGGCCGCCGACGCCGACGGCGAGAACCAGTCCAACCTGGGTGACTTCTGATGGAACTCATCGCGGGTCACCTCACGATCGACGACCTCGACGGGTTCCTCGAGACGGTCGAGGCAATCGGCGAGCGGTACGACGCCACGATCCAGGCGTTCGACGCAAACTACGTCGCTGGGCGGGCGCACCTCGAGCGGGCCGTCGCCAGTGCCGAGCGCGCCATCGCGAACGACGACACCGTCGCCCGGGATCCGGCCGTCGAGCTCCTGTGTTACGCCGCCGGTCGCCGCCAGATCGAACGCGCCCTGGAGATGGGCGTCGACGAGGGGACGGGCCCCGCCGTGATCGTCGCGACGGGCGACGACGAGCGGGCCGCGATCGAGACGCTCGGGGACGAACTCGCGCTCGAGGAGTCGCCAGTGCTCGACGAGCCGGACGAGGGGACGCTGACCGAGTTCTTCGACGTCGGTGATCGGGAACGGGCGGCGACTGGAGCGACGCTCGAGGAGCTGGTCTGCGAGCGGGTCGCGTTGCTGGCCGTCGAGAAGTGAGTTTGAGGAATCGGCGCGGCTCGCGGCTCGGTCCGTCGGTTCTCCACTGCGCTCAGAGCCTGACCTCGCCGTCCGACAGTTCGCCGAGCGTGCGCTCGAGGCGCTGGTCGGGCAGCTCGAGGACGACGATCGTCTCGTCGTCGACGTCGGCGAATTCGAAGGTCATCTCGAACGTGCCGTCCTCGTCGACGCGGGTGACGTAGCGTTGGTTCGATTCCGGTTCTTCGAGCCAGACCTGTTGGCCTGCAGCAGCCGGGTCGGTTCGGCCGGAGACGGTATACAGCGAGAAGGCAGGGCTCGCGACGGCGCCAGCGATCGGATAGCCCGCCTCGTCCCAGCCATCGAGCCCCTCTTCGATGGCGTACACGCGTTCGAATCCCTCGTTCAGTAACTCGGCTGCCCGAGCACCTGCCAGGTTGTACGGACAGATACAGTAGGTCACGATCCGTCGATCAGGGTCGACGCCCTCGGTCGGGTGTTCGAAGTCCGGTCGGGCGGGTGGCGACAGTTCCGAACCATCGATGCGTCTCCGTTGATGCTGTACCTCGTTCGTGGCGTCGAGAAATAAAGCGTCCTCCTGGTACCACTCGTACGTGTCCTCGACCGGCGCCAGCGGGACCTCCTGGCCGCCGGTGTCGTACGTTCGATACTCGTCGCCCGAGAGACAGCCGGCCAGGACGGTGCTCGCACTCGCTACCCCGACCGTCGCGAGGTATTGCCGTCGATTCATATACGTAGTCACGAACTCGTCTCAATTAGCCGTTCCGATGGGTCCCACTTTTGACCCCCTTCGTTTCAGGTGGAGAATCGCCCGACGTGACGGCAGGAGGGCGCCGTAACGAAAGCGGTAATGGATCGGTCCACGCTCGTCCCCGGTCCGGCGCCCACAGAACTAACAGGGCCCGGGGCGACGACGTGCATAACCACCGAGAGCGGGCCATAGTGTGGCAATCACGGCGGCTCGATGCCGGTTTCGTGGCTCGCGCGGTTCCCACCCACCATGTCGACACACGACATCTCCCTCACCGTCAATGGCACCGACGAAGAACTCACCGTGGAGGGGCGAACGCTGCTCGTCCACGCGCTGCGCGATCGCCTCGGCTACACCGGGCCGACGGTCGGCTGCGAGCGCGGGAAGTGCGGCTCGTGCACCGTTCACCTCGACGGGGACCCAGTCAAATCCTGTACGACGCTCGCGGTGCAGGCAGACGGTCGCGAGGTGACGACCGTCGCTGGCATCGCGGACGGCGACGAACTCCACTCGGTCCAGGAGGCGCTGCACGAGGCCCACGGGCTCCAGTGTGGCTACTGTACGCCGGGGATGGTGATGACGATCGTCGACCTGCTCGAACGCGAGCGATCGGTATCCAGGGAATCCGTTCGCCACGCGCTGAAGGGGAACATCTGTCGGTGCACCGGCTACCAGAACATCGTCGACGGCGTCCTCGCCGCGGCGGCGGAGGCGGAGGGCGTCGACGTCGTAGAAGCCGGCGACGGACACTCCGGCGGCCGAACCGACGACCACGGCACCGATTCGAGGCCGGCGACCGGTCGATCCGGCGGAGGCGAGTGATCGATGTTCCCCGCCCCGTTCGACTACCGGCGTGCATCGTCCGTCGAGGACGCGGTCGCGGCGCTGGCGGCCGAGTCCGATCGCGACGTCCGCGTGCTCGCCGGCGGACACGGCCTGCTTCCGGCGATGAAGGCGGGCGACCTGGCCCCGGACGTGCTCGTCGACGTGGACGACTGCGCGTCGCTTCGCGGCATCGACACGACGTCGACCGAACCAGACGACGGCCTCGCCATCGGCGCGCTCACCACCCACGCCGCGCTCGCCGAGTCCGAGACCGTCGCCGCGGTCGCCCCCGCGCTCGGCGAGGCTGCCCGGGCGGTCGGTGACGTCCAGATCCGGGCCCGCGGGACGATCGCCGGCAACCTCGTCGAGGCGGATCCCGGCGCCGACCTCCCGGCGGCGATCGTCGCAGCCGACGCCACCATCCAAATACGAGGGCCGGACGGCGAGCGCGAGGTAGCGCCGCGGGAGTTCTTCGCCGGCGACGGCGAGACGGCGCTCGGCGCCGACGAGTTGGTCACGGAGATTCGCGTACCCGGACACGACACCGGCGCGTACGAAAAGCGCACGCACCCAGCACGCGGGTTCGCGATGGTCGGCGTGGCGGCTACACTCGACGTCGAGGACGGCACGATCGGCGCGATCGGAATCGGCGCCGTCGGCGTCACCGATCGGCCGGTTCGGCTCACGTCCGTCGAGGAGGAACTCGCCGGCGTCGCGGTCGACGACCTCGAGGTCACCGCCGAGGCAACCGACGGCGAGACCACTCTCGAACGGGCCGCCGCCCGCGCGACCGACGACATCGAGCCAGCACGCCTGCACGGCGATCACTACGCCTCCGGCTCGTTCCGGGCGGAGATACTCGCCCCGCACGTCGAACGGGCCGTCGCGAACGCCGTCCAGCGGGGTACCGGAGGTGATCGGGCATGAGCGACGAGACGGGACGCGATTCCGAACGAACCGCCGGTACCGACGAGCTCGTCGGCTCGGGCGTCTCCCGTCGCGAAGATCGAGCCCTGCTGACCGGACGGGCCACCTTCACCGACGACCGTTCGAAACCGGGAGCGGTCCACCTGGCGTTCTGCCGGAGCGACCACGGACACGCCCGGATCGAGTCGATCGACGCGTCGGCCGCACGCGCGTTGGACGGCGTGCTCGCCGTCTACACCTG
>SLIS01000037.1 GCA_007135505.1 Halovivax sp. | reverse complement strand
TCCCGATGATTCCGAGACGTCCCGTTCGCGAAGGTGTTCGCGGCCGAATACGGGCCGGGCGCGATTTGAACTACGCGAAGACGGTCGCCTCCGCTTCGCTCCGGCGCTGCGACTTCTCTACTTCAAATCGCTGGTGACCGCTTTGCCACTCACGACGCGTTCGTGGCAAAAACGGGCCGGGCGCGATTTGAACCGAAACCAGACGGTCCTGCTCGCCTCACTTCGTTCGACTGTGCGGGCTGCGACTGATAGGGCTCAAATCGCTTCCGTCCGGTTCACTCACCGATTCGCTCCGCTCATCGGTTCGCTGCACGGGCCGGGCGCGATTTGAACACGCGACCGTCTGATTAAGAGTCAGACGCTCTGCCTAACTGAGCTACCGGCCCTCTATCGTCGACTTCCGTCCCGTCGTTGAAATACATTTCCCTTGGATCGTTCTCTGCGAAGGAGACACACGGTTAGAATAGAGTAATGCGTTTCAATCTTCGAGAGGGTTAAGTGGGCCGCCACCGACCACACGCTCAATGAACGTGGGGGCTACGATCTCGTCTGCGTCGGGGTACGCGATACTCGGCTGTGGGAGCGTCGGGTTCGCCGTGGCCGAGGAGCTCGTCGAACAGGGCAAGGACGTTCGGATCGTCGACCGGGACGAGAGCCGCGTCGAATCCCTTCGTGACCAGGATCTAGACGCCAGAGTCGCCGACATCACGGAGCCGGGGATCGTCGACCTCGTCGACGACTGTGACGTCGTGTTGATCCTGGCGTCGGACGTCGATTCGAACACGGCCGCCGTCGAACACGTCCGATCGGCCGATGCCAACCAGTTCGTGATCGCCCGTGCCAGCGATCCGGTTTCGGGAGACGAACTCTCCAACCGAGGCGCGGACGTGGTCATCAACCCGTCGACGGTGATCGCCGATTCCGCACTGCGGGCGCTCGAGTCAGGCGAACTCGCACACAACGCGGAGATGCTCGCCTCCATCATCGAGCGGACCGACGATCGAATGGCCATCGTCACGAAGGACAATCCGGACCCCGACTCGATCGCCAGCGCCGCAGCGATGCAGGCGATCGCCTCCCACCTCGGCGTCGAGTCGGACATCGTCTACCTGGGCGACATCGGCCACCAGGAGAATCGAGCGTTCGTCAACCTGCTCGGCATCGACTTGCACCTCTGGGAGGAAGCTGGCGCAACGGACGTCTACGACACGCTGGTGTTCGTCGATCACACGAGTTCGCCGACACTCGATCGGTCCGTCGACGTCGTCATCGACCACCGCGAGACCGAACTCGACGTCGATCCCGAGTTCGTCGACGTCCGGCCGAGTATGTCCTCGACGTCGACGATCATGACGAAGTACATCCAGGAGTTCGACCTCAACGTCTCGGAGGAAGTCGCCACGGCGCTGCTCTATGGCATCCGTGCCGAGACGCTCGATTTCAAGCGAGACACCACGCCAGCCGACCTGACAGCCGCCGCCTATCTGTATCCGTTCGCCAACCACGACACGCTCGAACAGGTGGAGTCGCCGTCGATGTCGCCCGAAACGCTGGACGTCCTTGCCGAGGCCATCGCCAATCGAGACGTCCAGGGCAGTCACCTCGTCTCGAACGCCGGCTTCGTGAGGGATCGCGAGGCGCTCACCCAGGCGGCGAACCACCTCCTCAACCTCGAAGGCGTCACGACCACGGCCGTCTTCGGGATCGCCGAAGAGACGATCTTTCTCGCCGCCCGATCGAAGGACATCCGGATGAACATCGGACGGGTCCTCGACGACGCCTACGGTGAGATCGGTGAAGTCGCCGGTCACTCCACCCAGTCGAGCGCCGAGATTCCACTCGGCATTTTCACCGGAATCCAGATTTCGGACGACACGCGTGACACGCTACTCGATCTCACCGAGGAAGCCGTCACGCGGACCCTGTTCGACGCGATGGGAGTCGAAGGGAGCGAAGGCTCGAACGGGAACTGAGACACAACCGACCGTTGTCCCGCTAACACAGGTCACAACCGGGACGCCTTATCGACACGCTTCATCGGCGAGTCTGTACGAACGGCGTGCCACAGAAAATACGAATCGAGAGGGTCAGTGGAGAGTAGACCGACCTGACGAGGTGCTCACGGTCAGCGCGACCGGCGGGGGCAGTCAACTCAAGCGACGACCTCTTCTTCCTCGTCCGGTTCACGGACGCGTTCGACCACGTCCGCAACCAGGATGACGTCGCCGACTGCGCGTACCCACCGATACGGGACGATCACGCCCTGGCCCTGACGTGCTTCGTGTTCGAAGAGTTCCGAACTCAGGCTACCGACAGCGAGCCCGGTGACGGTCTGCGTATCGAGATTCAACTTCAGATCTTCGACCTCGCCGACGAACACGCCGTTGTTCGTGTACATCTCGCGTCCCACCAGCTTCGTAATCTCCTGCGGTGTTTCGTCCATACCCGGTCGATTGGGTGGCGGACTCTTAAGCGTTAGTCAGACGCTTCGGCGAAATACGGTCACTGAACGACGAGTGCAGCAATTACCAGCACTATTCCCACCGCTATCGCCCCGAATCCGAGCACGATTGGATCCTCCAGTACACCCATGCCCCCGGCTACGACGGTCCCCCCGGCGACGACGCCGGCACTTCCCGCACCGGCCAAGACCGTCCCGAACGTCGTCCGCAGTGGCCCGGACGAGTCGCCAGCCCGATCGTCGGATTCGGCCGACGCATCCACTGGGTCCAGGCCCTCCATCTCTCGCGACAGGTCGTGGACTCGCTGGTCGAGATCGGCGATCCGTTCGAGTGGTTCCGACGGAACTGACCCACTGTCAGCGAATTCGAGCTCCTCGATTCGCGCTTCGAGGGCCTCCCGTTCTTGCTCGTGAGCCGAGAGTGCAGATTCGACGGGCGCGGATAGTTCGTCCGCACTTTGTCGGGACTCGATCGCAGCCTCCAGTGAACCCAGCCGGTCGTCCATATCCGCTACCGATTCGTCGAGCGAGGCGATCCGATCCGGCGTACCCTCCTCCGGCGTCGACGAGGCTGCATCGGTCGCGGTCTCGCGAATCGACTCGATATCGGATTCGAGTTCGTCGACGGTCGACCGAAGTGACTCGATGGTTGCCTCGCGTTCCGCATTCAGTTCCGACACCGCTTCGTCGAGTATCTCGTCAGTCACGACTTCGTCGGCGTCGACGACGTCTTCGATCGTTAGCTGGGATGCACTCGCCGTTCCCAGTTTCGTCTGTTCGAGCGAGTCGAGGCGCGTCTCGAGCGACGCTTCGAGCGATTCGATTGACTCACGGAGCGAGCTGACGGCTTCCGGAACCGGCCGACCGTCCTCGACGGTCGTCGCCGATTCGAGCTCGGAGAGTGCCGCCTCGAGGCTAGAAATCGACTCCTCCACCGTCTCGATGCGGTCGTCGTACTCGGACCGGACCGCCGCAACCGTTTCATCGGGATCGGTAGACGGCTCCGTCGTGGATTCAAGCTCGTCGTCGATGGCCTCGTACTCGGTCCGGAGTTCGTCGATCGATTCCCGTATCGCGGCGAGTTCGTCGTCGATCGACGTCCGATTCGCCTCGATTCGTTCGTCGACGTCGGTTTCGAGCGACGACTGAGCGGCTTCCAGTTCCGAAACCGTGGACTCGACGTCGGAAAGTGTCGTTTCGAACGATTCGATCGACGAGTCGAGTTCCGACACGGTCGGCTCGATCTCGGACAACGTCGACTCCATCGTCGACACCGTCGGTTCCACTTCGTCCACCGCCGATTCGAGAGTCGCCACGTCGGATTCGAGTTCCGCGACGGTCGTCTCGAGGGCCGAGACGGTGGGCTCGAACTCGTCGATCGACGTTTCCAGGGGCGAGATCGTCGACTGGAGGGCGTCGAGATCGTCCCGGAGTGACTCGGAACTGGCCGCGAGTTCGTCGTCGAGCCGCTCGACGTCGTTCGTGAGTGACTCGGTCGTCTCGTCGAGTTCGGCCGCCAGGGATTCTTCCACGTCGGCGATCCCGGTTTCGAGGTCGTCGACAGCGTCCGCCAGTGCGTCCTGTTGCTCGGCGAGGGCCGACTCCATCGACTCGACGTCGTCGACGTGTGTCCGTTCGACGGCATCGAGACGATCCTCGACGGTGGATTCGATCGACTCGACCGACGATCGAACCGATTCGAGATCCGACTCGACCCCCTCGAGCGAGTGTTCGGTCGCCGCACGCGCCTCGAGGTCCTCCAGGTCGGACGTGAGCGTCTCGAGACGGTCACGGAGGTCGGCGAGTTCGTCGTCGCGAGTTCCGAGACGATCGAACAGTTGCTCAATAGCGTCGTCGGCGATAGACTCCCCATCCGTGACCGAGTCGGCCGTTGCATCGAACGTGAGCTGGGCCGTTTCGCCGTCACCACCGGTTGGCACATCAACCGTCGTCGCCGGGGAATCGGGGTCCTCGGCCCGGTGAGCCGACCAGGTGACGGATTCGAATTCGTCGACGTCCTCCTGTGCGGCGACGAGCGCCCCGCGGACGGCACTCTCTTCCGGGTCGTCGGCCCGTCGAATACCGCGAATCGAGAAGGGTAATTGGGCCGCGTCGAACCGGCCGCCCAGGAGGAACTCGACGCCCGCAACTGCCCAGGGCCCGGCGACGGCGACCGGAACAGAGACACCACGTTCG
>SLIS01000451.1 GCA_007135505.1 Halovivax sp. | reverse complement strand
TCGGCCCCCACGTCGCCCTGCTCGAGTACTCGGGCGATATCCAAGACGCCGTCAAGATCCACAACGACACGCCCTACGGGCTCGCCGGTGCGATCATCTCCGAGGACTACCGCCAGATCAACTACTTCCGTGACCACGCCGACCTCGGCCTCGCCTACGCCAACCTGCCGTGCATCGGTGCCGAAGTCCAGCTGCCCTTCGGCGGCGTCAAGAAGTCCGGCAACGGCTATCCGTCGGCCCGCGAGGCCATCGAGGCCGTCACCGAGCGCACCGCCTGGACGCTGAACAACTCGAAGGAGATCGAGATGGCCCAGGGCCTCTCCGCCGACATCAAGACCGAAGAGTAGTCCAGCCAACCGTTCGGGCATAATCGGCACTTTCAGTTCCGTGTGACCGACTATTGTGTCTCGGTATTCGTGTCTCGCACTCGACGTGAAACGCGGTTTCGACACTGCGAAACGTCTGTGATCCGTGAGTAGTGCGGGGTTCCCCGTCGAGTGCGACACTGCTGATCGTCATCGCTGCCTAAACCGCTAATAGCACCAACGCGGAACGGTGATCGGCAGGTTCTAAACGAGAGGAGGCGAGGGGCGAGAACAGGTTCCGGCGGCCGGCTGCGCCGGATCCTGCGGGCAGGCGGGATCGATCGAGCAGTCCGGGCGAGGTGGCTCCAGCCGTCTACCGGTACCAACGTGAAAAGCGTCGTGTACCGGCATCGTTGGCTACGAAGCTGCTCGGTAAAAGTCCCCCGATAGCGGGGCCGTCCGCAGCCCGCGAGTCGTTCTCGGCCTCTCGGCGCGCAGGTATTCCCTGGAACGTGCCCAACTCGATCCCGAACTGAACCAGTGCGACCGGGACCGTCGACGGATCCGCGGCGTGGCCGTCGATGATGGCATCAGTCTTCCCCCGTCGACGTCGTTTCGATGCTCCGATCGGCGGCTCGACGGAGGTTGTCGAGCTCGTCGTCGAGCTGTTTCGTGAAGTAGCGTTCGACGCCGGGGATCCGGCCCTCGACGACGAACACGTTGTTGAGGCGACTCCCCGTCTCCGTCTCGGTGATTTCGTGAGTACCCGTGACGTCCAGAACCGACGAGTGGCCGGTAAACTCGACGAATCGCGGAGGATCCCGGGTCAGGTCACGCGTCTCGACGGTCGTCGTTCGGGAGACGAACGGAATCGGGAGGCGAACTTCCCAGGTGCAGCGGCGACGGTCCTCGGAGTCGACCGAGAAGTCGCTCACGACGCTGATCGCACGCGCGCGGTTCGCTGGATCGGCGATGAACGCCCACACCGCTTCCGGTGGGGCGTCGAACGCCATCGTTCGCTCGACCCGGACAGTCATACGGGGACCACGCTCGCAACGCCTAAAAAGCCGACGACCCGGCGTTAACTGAGCGTGACTCGCCAGGTCGTCGAGCGAGCGCGACCCCACTTTTCGATGTCGACGTCGTCCGACTTCTCCGCGAGCTGGGGCAACCGTGCGCCGACCTGTTTCGACGACAGACCGATCGCTTCGGCGATGTTCTTCGCCCGAAAGTACTGTTCACCCCGGGCGGCACTCTCACGGAGGTGTGAAAGAATCCGCTTGTCCTCGTTGGTGTACTCGCTCATCTCTTCGCTGAGGGATACGGCGTCGCGAGCCTTAACTGTTGGCAGCCGTTCGAAAATCGAACGACCCCGGTCCAGTCCGACGGCTGGAACGTCACTCCCAGTAACTGTGAATCGCCACGATGGCCAGACAGGCAAACACCATCGCGGCCGCGAATCCCCAGGCGGCGATTTCGTCCGGTGCCCCGACTGCCATGACGCCAGCGGCCAGGATCGCGATGGCACCGAAGAGCAGCGCCAGTCCAACGCCCCTGTCCGTCGACTCCGTAGTCTCGACCATACTCGCGATTGGTGAGGGCATGCTCTTAACTGTGGCCATTCCGCGTCCGGGACGCCGACCTCGAACGGGCACGGTGGCAGATCTACAGGCGTCGCAGGCCGAGGCGGTTCACTTCGGCCGAACTCGGGTACGCGGGCGCTGGATCGGAGCCGGGCGCATCGAGGGCTGGCTCCCCCAGTGAACCCGTTCACCGTGACAACCCTGGTGGTCGGCCCCGACTGACCGCTTCTCAGCGAATCGACTCTCAACAGATCGTGGTGTGGTCGGATTCCTCGTTGAGCGCCAGGTTGGCCGCAATCTCGGCGTTCCGGACGGCGTACTGGGCCGTCTGTTCTAAGCTGACGAGGACCTCGCGGACTCGCAGCAGTTCCTCGTTCGACATCTCGGGAAGGGCCCGAAGGATGTCGCGTTCGTGTTCGGAGATGTCCGCGAAGTTCGTTCGAGCCTCGATAGCGAGGTCGTAATCCCGTTCGACGGCTGCTTCGACCGCGAGCGTGGTGATCTCGTCGACCTCGGCCGTGAGGTCGCGGATCTCGCTCATGATAGCGCCGTCGATCGTCAGGGTGTGTCCCTCCGTCTCCATCACGATGTCGGCGATGTCCTCGGCGTTGTCCGCGGTGAGTTCGAGGTTCTTCGCGATGGAGCGATAGCCAATGAGGGGAAAGCCGTCGTCCAGGTCGACGGCACGTGCGAGCGTTGGGTTTCCGTGAGCGGTGAAGATCAATCGCAACAGGAGGACGAAGATCTTGTTGGCCTGACGCTCTCGGTTGAGTGCCCGCTGGGCGAGGTCCGGATTGCCGTGGGCGAGCGCTTTGATCGCCTCGCCACGCATCGTCCGTCCGGTCCGTTCGAGTCGTTCGAGGAGGTTGTCGAGGGCGAAGTCCTCGGCGTCGACCGAACAGCGGATCGCGATGCTCTCCGGGGTTTCCTCGATGACGCCGAGGCCCATCAGCTGGGTCTCGGCCCGGTAGACTGCATTGATAATGTCCGAGTCCAGCGCACCCTCGTCGTGTTCGACGTGGATGATTCGACGGCCGAGGACGTACTGGGACACGATCGCTCGTTCGACGGCGTCGGCGTCGAGTTCGTCACAGTGGACGATCGCTTCGGGCTCGTCCACCTGAACCGACTCGGGGAGGACGGTCAGTGCCCCGTTCGTACCCGTCCGAATCGATATTTCGTCACCCTTCTCGACGTTCTGTGCACCCGCCCACTCCGCCGGTAACGTCATCGCGAGGGTGGAGGGACCGAGGCGCTGGACCTTCCGCGTCTCCATGGCGGCCGGTATGCCGGTCTCACCCTTAGTGTTATCTATAGTCCTAATATTGTCGTGTGAAACCTGGAATGTCAACTAGGACGGATCAAACTGTGTAACAGCCTAATATTATAGGCCAATACTGACAGAGAACTTCGGAAACTGTGACGTAAACGGGTTTCCAGTCCAGTATAGAAAGTATGTCCCTCGATTTCCGGGAAGCACTGGCGGGAACGGCTGCCTTCCGCCTGGAACGACACCGGGTACACCCACCGGCAGCGAAGACTGGAACGTGGTGGCCGACACGCTCGAGCGGTCGCGGTCGATCCGCCTACCTGCTGGCGATCAGACTACCTTGATCATCCGCGTCGTAAAGCGACCCGTTCGGACCTCGAGCCAGCCACGGATCGAGTCGGCGATCTCCTCGTCGTCGATATCGATGCGAAGCACGTCGAGTGCGTTGAGTTTCTCGTCGGAGGCGACGACTTCGATGTCGTCGGCTCGCTCTAGCACCGCTGGCGAGAGTTGATGATTGCCCCGGCCGAAGACGAATCCCTGTCCGCCGATCGGCGAGACGACGACCGACGTCGGCGATTCGATGGTCTCGAGAATGGTCGCCTCCGGGGCGTCCCGGGCCAGGACCGTCCCGTCGCGCCAGACGTCCACGCCCAGCGGTGACGGATCGATGCCGAGTTCCGATTCGATCGCACCGACGGTTCCGCCGGGCCCGAACACGTACGTTCGCCCCGCTTCGATCCCGCGGGCGAAGCCGGCCGCCAGCGTGTCGACCGTCCCGCTTGCGAGTTGCTTACCCGACTGGACCGAGCGCGTGACCGGCACCGGAACGACGGCTCGCAACTCGGATCGAACCTCGCCCTCGCGGTAGGCGTCCTCGTCGATGTCGTTCACCTCGCGACGTTCGACGTCGTCGTACGTCGCCGCCACGCGTCCGGCGTCGGCCGGCGTCACGCCGAATACCGCCGAGTAAATCTTCACGCCGGCCGGCACGCCGAGCATCGGCGTGTCGGTATCCGCCTCCTCCAGAACACGGGCGACGTCGACGGCCGTGCCGTCGCCACCGACGAACAACACGAGGTCGACCCCCTCGGACAGGATCGAGCGAACGGTTTCACGGGTGTCGCTCGCCGCCGTCTCGGTGTGTTCCGCACTCGCTGGCTGGTGAACGATGATCGGCTCGAGTCCAGCCGCACGGACGGCGTCGGCACCCATCGGCGCAGCTGCGGTGAACACAGTTGCGTCCGGTTCCCGCTCGGCGAAAGCCGCGATCGCCTCTCGGGCCCTGTCGGGAGCCCGCGGTTCGGCGCCCCGTTCCAGTGCCTCCGCAAGCATTCCATCAGTCCCCTTCAGCCCGACCCGTCCGCCCATTCCGGCGATCGGGTTCACGACGAATCCCAGCCGCGTCATAGGGTGGCTTCGGACGGCACCGGCAAAAAGCGCGCGGCTCGGGAGTCAGGCGAGGACCGGCGTGAACGGATCACACTCGCGGCGCGGGCCGGTGG
>SLIS01000341.1 GCA_007135505.1 Halovivax sp. | reverse complement strand
TCGCGTTGCAAATCGGGTTCGAGACGAACACGCGAAGCGGGAGTCAGACGAACACCGACAACGCGTCCGGATCGCACTTCACCATACTCATCTTCCAAGACTGGACGAGGCGCGAATAATCGACTACGAGGCTGAGTCGGGGCGCGTCCAGTTTGTCGGCGGTGAACTGGAACAGAAGATCCTGAGGTTGGTCGAGCCGTACGACGTCCACGAGTGAGAGGCGGGTGTGATTGAGGATGAGTAGCTCCAATTTCAAACTCAGTTCACCCACTCAACGTGATGATGTTATTCACCAAGTGAAGAGGAGTAGCACCATTCAGTGAGTCGTTGCGATTCAGGATGGGTGGGAATTGGGGGTCGTGTTTCCTGACTTTGCAGCAACTCATGGGCTTTTCGAAGATATCCTTGACCAGACTATCGGTTTCGATGTTTTCTTGATGGTAAATAATCGAAATCTATTCAATGAACTACCAGAGCATTCAAAGACCGATCAAAATGGCTTGAAACAATCGAAGCCAAAACGCTGAACCCATGCTCTGCATGCAATTTCTATCAGGGGTCGGTTAGATCACAATCTGTCGCGTTCCACCCTTCGCCTGTACGTACCGTCCGTCGGGTAATCGAAGAGGTGCTGTATGAATCGTTCTATGACACCCTCATCTCCGGCAATTGAAAAGAGGCCATAGTCACACCCGTTGTGAGGAAGGATGTAAGTCCACTCACCGAATCTGCGTTATTTCTACTGCTACTACTTCTGAATCGAGAGGCTTCTTCTCATAGTTACCACTAGCAGAGACAGCGACGTCGACCGGTGAGTCGACGACCAAGTCCGTTCGTGTCTGTGTTCCTATCTTACTTGTGTCTTTCTCGTCGTTCTCACGCGGTTCCGGCTGGTGGCTGGGTCACAACGGGTGTGACGCCGCCAGTACTCGCCTCGAGGAGACGGCTGTCTCGGTCCAGTTTCCGGTAGAGGGGCTAATGATCGGTGAGCAGGTCTGCGAGCTCTCTAACCAATTCACTTAACGACCTGCTCGTTCCTCAAACTGGCTCAACTAGACAGTGCCCTTTAATCGATGCTATCACCCTCCATATCGATGTCATCGCCCCGATCCGACTCGTGAACGACGAACGGCCCATTGGCGCTCGTCCGTTTCGCAACGGTACCAATTCGGAGGATAAGCGAGGTGAGGATAAAAAACGGCACGAGCGTCAGCGCCGCCGCCGCGCTGACGACCCAAATAATGGATTCTGTCCCAAATGTGACGCCGACAAACGAGTTCGGTTCGAGATAGAGTAACGTCGCAACCGCGACAACCAGCGCAGGTATCGCTGTGACGAGGATCGACCGAAGGAGACGCACGAGTTCCCACTGAAAGTACAGTGATTGGAAATGCTCACGCGCCGACCCAAACTGCATGGTCACGTCGAGCAGGTCGTCAAACAACTCACGTTCTTCATCGCACAGTTCGTCGTCGTACTCTGAACGAAGCCACAGTATCCCGTAGGTTTTCCACGAGTAGTTGTAGTCCATTGCCGCCTGTATTACGGTGAAATCGCCGAACTGCGCGTTTTTCAGCTGCTCGTCAACCTGCTCGGCGTTCTCTACGAGGGCCTCGACGAACCGGGCAACCTGTTCACGTAACTCGTCATCTCGGTTCGTCCCAATCATTTCTTCGAGCACTTCGGCTCGCTGTGTGCTCCTTGCAATGAGCCACTGGAGGAACGCTGCCGGGTCCGGCGGTCCAACTGACCCAAGCGATTCATCGAGGTCGCGACGAAAGTCGACCACGCTATCCACCTCTTCGCGTTTTTCGGCCAACGGTCCGAACTCTTCTGAAAGAACCAACTGACCAATCGTAACAACGAGTGTCACACCAGTGATGAGTGAGGCAGTAAGTGCCTGGAACGTGGTGCCAACCTGATCCGTATTGCGCATGGTGGCCCGAAACGACGGCGGACCGAATGCACCAATAAATAGCAAAACCAGAAAAAAACTGACTGCCAACCCGGTCGCAACCAGCCAGCGATCCCCATCGATCAATATCCAGTATCGTAGCCGTTTTTCGTTCATCCGCCCACGTTCCGTATCAACTTGCTCATCATTGCCCATATGTTGCTCACAGTCATCTACGTACAAAAAAGAGGCACCATCACACGGTTACGGTCTCTGACGAGATGTTTCAACAGCGGATTTACCGGTATCTCATGGATTTATCGAAAGCTGCCTGCTGACTATAGAGGATCAGCACAGTGAACCGTGTATTCACTCACTCCCAAACGCCGCGGTAGTCCCCAATGAAACTCCTCAGAGCGGTTGGTTCACGTCCCAGCAGTTGGGAGACGTCACCAGTCACCCGATCGGAAAGTCCGAGTCGAGCCGTCGGATCGCCAGGAAGAGTTACTTTCTGTCCTCACGGAGGGTCGCGACTCGGGTGAACCGTGGGGCTATGCGACCGTCAAGCGATTCACCGAGGAAACGGATCTTCGGAAACAGTACGTCAGTCGGGAGCTTGAAGGGCTCCTCGGCGCTGGGTGGGTCTCGAAACCGTATCGAGGGCTCTACCGGTTCGTGGACGATCCCCGAAAGGACAACGATTCCGATCAGTAGCGCAACCAACGGCTTGCATCTCGATTAGCCTGCCGAGTTCCCGAGAACTGACGCTGGCGAGCGCGACCGAACGACGAAGTTCGACGTCACACTCGGCAGTGCGATCACGGACATCGAACGCGAGATGGACCGGCTCGACGTCGACATCTTCGGAAATCTCAAAGGGCGGTAGTCCGCAACACACTCCTTCCTCCGCACTCGACCGATCACTATGCCCGACGTCCGAACCTACGACTGTCCGTCACCCGACTGCTCGAGAACCTTCGGCGCTCACGAAGAGTTCACCGAGCACATCAACACCGAGCACGTCGGCGAGTATCAGCGCAAAGACTGGCCCGACACGCCAGCGGGTCGGGCGTCGCGACGCGATCACGCCGATAGCGACAAGGAGTGACCGCATCTTTATATTGGAAGCCGCACCCAACCCCGGCGATGTCCTCCCGACGTCGTGACGGTCTCCTGGTCGCAGTCGCACTGGCCCGCTTCTCACAGCAATTTGAGGACGCCGACCCCGAGCTCGCCGATCGGGCCTGGCAGTTGGCCGCCGACCGGCTGGTCGCCTGGGACGTCGACCCCGGCGACGCCGGCGACGGGCTCTGGAACGAGTAGCGCTACTACTTCTGTTCGAACTAGTGGTGGCCGCACCCGCCACACGTATAGTGCCGTGACTCGCCGTTCGTCCGTCCAGCACGGCGAATCGTTGTCTTGTTATCGGAAACTACCTTGGTACCACATTCCTCGCGTTCGCTTGCTTGCTCGAGCATCAACTTAGTGTGATATCCACTTTTCAGACTGGGTGGCTCAAATCCATAGATCTCTCTCGGGAATTGAGTTGCTTTCTTGAGAGAGACGAATGGACGGACGTGCCGTCGAACGATAGGTGGGGTGGTAGGGAGCACGGAAGCGGTCTCCCACTGTCCGTCCATTCAGTGGACTCTCTGTCCACGTTGCCCTTCCGGGCACTCGAATCCAGAGGTGGGAGGTGTATTGAACGCGGGGATTGTGTCTGTCGATTAGGGTCCATTCACGCAAGTTTCATACAGTTCATCCGGCCTTGATGAGAGTGGAAATCGGGAACATCAGTGGTCTAATTCGTCGAAATAAGTGTAATAGCCCAATCACTGGATCTCAAGTTTCAGTTTCACTGTGGTTGGCTCGCTTATATGCAGATCCGGGTACGATACTGGTACTAGAGGGAGCGGACACACCACCACCCTGTTGCTGTCACACGCGCTCTCTCTTCCCTTCATAACCTCTACAAACCTATGTCCACAGCGAGTCCACCATCTCTCGATCCGTGCCCGCTCTTTCAAGCCGAGATCGCGACGACCAACGTGATTCCTGAAAGCGAAACAGAAACAGGGTGCGCTGAATATCCCAACTGCCGGGACACCGTGACCCCAGAATGATTCCCTGTATCTATGTTATCTGAAAGAGTAGACCGGGTGCTGTCCTGGGCACAGCAGCCAGAAGTCGTGTACGAATGTCGGCACTGTGGAACCTCGGTGGAGAAGGACACGGAAGCCTGTCCTACCTGCGGATCAAAAGCAATCGCTACGTACCGGATCTCCTGAGACATGGCAGAGGAATACGACCAGATCTTAGAGGTCGTAGCGGAGAACCCAGGTGCCACCATCGAGGAAATCACAGACCTGGCGCGTGACTACGGTATCACCAACACCGATGTTCCGGACCTCGTCTCGATGGCGGTGAGCAATAACGATATTATCGAGTTTAGCGGCCGCCACTGGGTGATGCGGACAGGCAAGTACCGTTTCGATCGGTACGATCATTCGAAAACGTAACTGGAGGGGTGCCGTGTACCGATAGCAGAGCCATCCTCACTGGGCCAGAAGAGATCTCCGAGCGTGTCATAGAACTGTTCTCATGGAGTTGCTCTCATCCCTATTTCAATGAACCAACCGCTACATAGATATGCGTACCTAACGTGATTACTTCTGTCAGCTACCGGTGATATTGGCGGAGTCGCGCTAAATACAAGGCGCGTATCTTGCAGAAACAGGAGATTCCGATCGGGGCCACTGAATTGGCCGAT
>SLIS01000098.1 GCA_007135505.1 Halovivax sp. | reverse complement strand
GAACCCGGCGTTCACGAGGTCCCCGACGCGCTCGATCGCGAGATCGCCGAGATCAAGCTCGAGGCGGAGGGCGTGGAGTACGACGAACTGACGGCGACCCAGCACGACTACATGGACAGCTGGGACCACGGAACGTGACAGACCGACCGGGATAGGAGAAACGGGTCGCAACCAGCCAGTTTTTGCCGGCGGACGGGAGGTCGACGCAGTGCTCCGTGGACCGCCTCGACGTGTGTCACGAGTGCTCGACGTCGATCACCGACAGCGTCTCGTCGACGATCAGTGTGAGTTCGTCCCCGTCCACACCGTAGGTTACCGTCGCTGCCCCATCGCCGTCTTCGAGCAGCGCCGACTGGGGCTCGCCGTCGGTGGCGCCCATACGCCAGAATGGAACATCGCGAACGTCGACGCCGCGTTCGTGGTGGAAGGCGGCGACCTGCGGGTGATCGAGCAGGACCGTAGACAGGTTGATCTGGGTGTTCATCCCGCAGCGATCGCAGTCGTAGACCGCCACGACGACGGTGTCGAACGGCGGCGGCGTTTCTACCGACGTCACCTCGCCGAATCGCGACAGCGTCGGCCGGACGTGGCCGGAACACTGCGAACAGAACTCGAGACGGGCCTGGGTCAGCAGCGTCCGGAGGTAACGGTCGGCCACCGACGGATACTGTTCGATCGGGTGGTCGGCGAGCGCCCCCGGCGGTACCGGAAACGTGCTCTCGAACGGACAGGAGACGCACTCGATCAGCGCGCGGTCGTCCTCGTACTCGAACCGCAGCTCGCTCGAACAGACGGGACACGGCTCCTCGAGGGTGATCGGGTCGATCGAGCCGGCCATCGTGTACGCGCCCGTCAGCAGCGCCCCGACGACGTTTCGGCCGGCCGACCGCAGCTCGTAGCCGTCCTCGGTCTTGCGGACGAAGCCGTCGGTTAGTTTCCGGAGGTGGTAGTTGAACTGCCCCGAGTCGCGGATGCCGACGGCCGTTCGCAGGTCAGAGAACGAGACGACCTGTTCGTCCGCCTCCCAGAGCGCCCGGAGAATGTCGATTCTGGAACTGTCCGCGAGGACGGAAAAGGCCGCCTCGGGATCGAGTTCCTCGACGATGGGCGAATCGTCCATGTCGGTCGGTCGAGGAGTAGCGAGTTAGGCGTATCGGGTGACAGGCGGCGTGGGCGGCGACTGCGTCGCTGGGACTGCCGGTCCGGATGAACGATGCAGTTCGGAAGCGACCGGCATCCGACGCGAACGAGCGGTATCCGACGCGAGTGAGCGGTCGTCGAATCCTGGAGCAGTCGCTGCGGAGGAAAGCAACGACCAAGGCCATCCAGCAGGTACCACTGGACATGAGTACTCAGCAGACGGGTTCGACCGTCGAGGCGCCGGGTGGGCCGGTCCGAGCGGTGCTGGTCGGGTTCGCCCTGACCCTCTTCGGCATCCTCGCCGCCGACCTGTTCACGACGCCGGCGATCGTTATCGAACCCGGATTGCTCGAGAATCCGGCCGAAACGACGCTGGCGTCCCGGACGGCGTACTTCGTCCTGAACTTCGTCGGGATGGCGGCCGCCGGGGCGGTCTACCTGGCCTACACGGGCCGCGGCTGGGACTTCGTCGACCTCCGCCTGCCGACCCGCCGCGAGTGGCTCTACACGCTGGCCGGGACCGTGATCATCCTCGGCTTCTACGTCGCGAGTACGGTCCTCATCACGCTCCTCGACCTTCCCGCGGCGGACACCGGCGTGCTCGAATTCGTCGGCGACGACGAGGCGATGGTCCTGATCCTCATCGCGATCGCCTTCCTCTTCAACTCGCCCGCCGAGGAGTTCCTCTTCAGAAACGTCATCCAGAAGCGACTCTACGCCGCGTTCAGTCGCTCCGGGGCGGTCGTCGTCGCGAGCGCGATCTTCGCGCTCGTCCACCTGCCGGTCTACGTCGTATTCGCCGACTCGACGCTGGCCGTCGCCGTCCCGATCGTCCTGCTCTTCGGGGGCGGACTCATCCTCGGATACAGCTACGTGGTGACGGAGAACCTCGTCACGCCGATCATCATCCACGCGGTCTACAACTCGTTCATCTGGACGCTGCTGTACATCTCGATGGTCTACGACTTCGAGGAGGTCGAGACGCCGGTCGACCTGCTCGTCCAGGTGCCGGGCCTCGTCGGGTGAGCGCCGGCGATCCCATCCGGCCTACCGACGGCACCGAGACGGGTCGACGACCCGTCACCCGTCGGCGCGCTGCCGGCCGGTTTATTAGTACCGACCCGTGAGATACGTCCATGTCCCAGGCGAAGGGTGACCGGCGCGAGCGCGAACTCGTCAATCGCCTCGACGAGGCCGGGTTCGCCGTCATGCGTGCACCCGCAAGCGGCTCCGCGACAGAACGGGAACTACCGGACGTCCTGGCCGGCGACAGCGAGGTCTTCTACGCGATCGAGGCCAAGTCCAGTTCCGGCGACCCGATCTACCTCACCGGCGAGGAGGTCGAGGCCCTCATCTACTTCGCGCGCAACTTCGGTGCGAAACCCCGCATCGGCGCCCGCTTCGACCGCGAGGACTGGTACTTCTTTCACCCCGGCGACCTCCACCACACCGACGGCGGTAACTACCGCGTCAAGAAGGAGACCGCCCTCGCCGAGGGCACCGACTTCGACGAGTTCGTCGGCACGAGCGAGAAGGTGACGCTGGAGGAAGTCGGCGAGGACGCCGGTGAAAGCGGCCCCGATCCCGAGATCGTCCGCGTCCTGAACGCCGTCGAGCAGGGCGTGATGGACGTCGACGAGGCCGCCGAGCTCCTGGAGTGAATCGGCCGGGTTAGAGTAGTCGGTCGGGACCGACCGGCGCAGGGTCGCACCCGCTCAGCGCGATCAGCCGTCCGGCGAGACGGCGACGAACGCCAGCCCTCGCTCCTCGAGTAGTTGGCGGGCGCGGTCCGTCGCCGACGGCGCCACGAGAACGCCCCGTAGCGCGTCGTCGCCGGCGCGCTCTCGCCGAAGTGCGTCGACGTACCGCTCGAGCTGGCCAGCGGCATCTGGCCCGGCCCGACTGCGTTTTAACTCCAGGGCGACCGGCCGGCCCTCGGCGTCCTCCCCGTAGACGTCGACCGCACCGGCGGCGGTCTCGTACTCGGTCGCGAGCGGCGTGAACCCGGACTCGACGAGGTCCGGGTCCTCGAGAACCCGCCGTTTGAGATCCTCGTGGGTTCCCGACAGCGCCAGCTCCGCCTCGTCCGTGAGGACGAACGACGAAACCTGCAACACGCGCTCGAACGAGACGCGCAACTCCTCACGGGGCGACGAGCGCGTCGAGACGAATACCAGCGTGTCAGCGTCGGTATCGACCGAACACGTACAGCCGGGCGGTTGCCAGTTAACCGGCTTTCGCCCCTCGTCGGTGTGGACCATCACCGTCCCGTCGGGCTTGAGCATCAGGTGGCGCTCGCCCGGACCGAGGGTGCTCGCCGCTCGTCCCTCGTACTCGACGGTACACCGTCCGACGACGGTCACCAGCGCCGCGCGCTCCAGCGCGTCGGCCACGGCGTCCCCGGCGGCCACGAGGCTCGGACGGATGAGCGTCCGGACGCGGTCGTCGATGAGCGGCGGCGTCACGGAATTCGGGTAACCAGCGAGCGAGCAAAAACGGCGTGCAGGCTTTCGCAACGACGTTTCCACGGTCGGTAGGTGGTGGGGTTCTCAGTCGTCGTCCGCGGACGTTCTCAGCCGTCGTCGACCGCGTCCGCCGCGAGCGCGTCGGGCTCGACCGGCGCGTACCGCACGATCGCGTCGAAACCCTCGATCGGGAATCGATCCTCGCTCGTGATCCCGCGCGCCTCCCGATCGCGGAGGTGCGTGTCGACGAATCGCCGGGCGACGAGCGCCGTTCGGCCGTCTGGCCCGCCGGTCGAGTCGTCACGCGTCGTCGCATCGCTCCTCTCCCCTCCGCGTTCCGTGGCACTTTGGGCCTCGCGCTCCAGGTCGGCCTGTCCCTCCGCGAGCAACAGTGCGGCCGTGAAGACCTCGAAGACGTAGTGAGCCAGCCGCTTCGCCGAGAGCTGGGCGTAGTCGGCGTCGGCCCCGGCCAGCGTGGCGAGCGCCCGCGAGAGGCCGACGTACTCCTCGCGGGTGGTCTCGACGGCGTCGGCGAGTGCGGGGTGGGTGACGGACTCCAGCCGGGCGTCGATCGTCTCCAGCAGCGGCTCGTGGGCGTCCTCGCGGTCGAGCGCCCGGAGGAGGTCCAGCGAGAGGACGTTCTCCGTTCCCTCCCAGATGGGAAGTACCTGGGCGTCCCGCAGGAGTCGGTGCGTGACGAAGTCGTTCACGTAGCCGTTGCCGCCCTGGATCTCCATCGCGTAGGAGGCGGTGTCGACCGCCATGCGTCCCGTCCGCAGCTTAGCGATCGGGATCAGCGCCCGCATCAGGCGGTAGGCCTCGTCGGGGTCGGTCGGGCCGGACACTGTGTCCGTATGGTCAGGCTCGGCGTCAGTTTCCGCCCCCTCGGTCGCGGTTTTCACGCCCACGTTCGGGTCGATATCCCCGCGCTCTACACGCTCGCGTCGTTCCCGGGTCGACAGGAGGCGAGCCGCCTCGAAGGTAAACGCCGTTGCCGCCTCGTGGTCAACCGCCATATCCACGAGGTCTTCGCGCATGAGCGGATACTCCTCAATCGGGTTGCCAAAGGCCTCGCGGTCGGCGGCCTGAATTTTGGATTCGAGCAGTG
>SLIS01000084.1 GCA_007135505.1 Halovivax sp. | reverse complement strand
CGGTGCTCGTGGACGACGCCTCCCCGGTCTGTCTGGAGGACAGTTAGAGCGAGAAATCGTCCAGCCGGCGGCCTGGCTCGACGAGCACGACCACGGGGACGGACCGCGGGTCTTCGCATTTCCCGACGCGCAGTACGACGAGCGGTCCTACGAACTCGTCCGAGAGCATTACGACCTGGCGTTCTCCGCCCAGTCCCGGTCGCAGGGATACGCGGGCAATCCCCACCTATGGACGGTGGCAGAGAGTCCATCCGATCCGGACGCGGCGACGGAACTGGTCGATTGGGCCGCCGACATCGGCGGGATCACCGCGATTCCATTCGACGACCTCGGCGGGGAGTCCCTTGCCGCCCTCCAGGCCACGGTGTCCCGGCTGGCCGAACGGAGTAGCACAGGTGAGCTCGAACTACTCTCACCAGCCGAGCTGCTCGGACAGTACGTTTTCCACGAGTAATCTGGGTCGAGGGGTTCGACGAGTAGTAGAGTGCCGGCAGCAGATGCGCCGACAAAACCGGTGTCGGAAGCCGCCTGACCGTGAACCCGACCGGTGTCACGTGAACCGTCTGCCCACACCGCCAGCCGTAAGTACTCCCTGGACGGAGTACGGCCATGGAAGGTCGGGCCGTCGCTCCGGGAGCCGGGACCGTCCTGAATGCGCTCGCGACCGGTCGGGGAGCGGCGTTCGCCATCGATCTCGAGACGACCGCGAGCGTCGAGCTCACCGACGACGGCGCCGTCGTCGGTGAGATCGCCGACGCGCCGGAGGCCGACACGACGCTTATCGAGCGCTGTGCCGAGCTGACGATCGAGCACTACGCAGAAACGGCCGGGTTCGACGCCGCATCGACCGGCTCGATCGTTCGGACCGAGAGCGACGTTCCGATGGCGGCTGGACTGAAGAGCTCCAGCGCAGCCGCAAACGCGACCGTTCTCGCGACGCTCGACGCGCTCGGCGTTGCCGAGTCGGTCGACGCACTCGCGGCCTGCCGTCTCGGCGTCGCCGCCGCGAGGGACGCCGGGGTCACGGTCACCGGAGCCTTCGACGATGCGTCGGCGAGCATGCTCGGCGGCGTGACGATCACGGACAACGCGACGGACGAGTTGCTCGCGCACGACACCGTAAACTGGGACGTCCTGGTCTACACGCCACCGACGCAGTCGTTCAGCGCGACGGCAGATACCGAGGCCTGTGAACGGGTCGCGCCGATTGCCGACCTGGTCGTGGAACTCGCCCTCGACGGCCGGTACGGCGAGGCGATGACCGTCAATGGCTTCGCGTTCTGTGGGGCCCTCGAGTACTCGACGGCGCCGATGCTCGATGCACTCCCGGACGTTCGGGGCGTCTCGCTGTCCGGCACCGGCCCGAGCTACGTCGCGGTTGGATCGGGCGCGTCGCTGGACCCCGTCGAAGTCGCCTGGCGGGAACGACCGGGGACGATCCGCCGATCAACCACTCGGACGGAGGGGGCGACTATTCGATGACACAGGCAGACGACTCACGAGAGAAGAACACGGCCGACATGAGCCTCGACGAGCTTCGCGAGGAGATCCAGGAGATCGACCGGGAACTGGTCCAGTTGATCGCTCGGCGCACCTACGTGGCCGACACGATCGCCGGGGTAAAGGAACAGGAGGATCTTCCGACGACGGACGAAGCCCAGGAGTCTCGCGTGATGGAACGCGCCGGGCGGAACGCCGATCGATTCGACGTGGACTCGAATCTCGTCAAGGCGATATTCCGGTTGCTGATCGAATTGAACAAGGTGCACCAGCGGGAGAATCGGTAGTATTCAACGCGTACGCCGGTTCGTCCCAGTACGCATGTTCGTCCCACCGACTGCGATTCAGTCTTCGACTCCAGCGCTACAAACGGCTTCCTGCTAGACGCTCGAACCGCATTCTGATACCAGTGTGGGATCGATCGTCCCAGGTGCCTCCAGCGCGGACGATTTAATTCAGCATCCTATCAACCGATGGGCGTTCGATTCATTTCGCTGAGAAAACCCTAGAAAGACTTAATTCAACACACTCCAGACGTTCTGTGAAGAACGATGGTCGAGGGTATCACGGGACACGATTCGAAAACGAACGCCCGATCGACTGGACGGTCGCGCGACTCCCCGTCGGCCGGCCCGGTTATTCCGCCCGGGATGGAGTCCCGGTCGATCGAGCGGACGTCGGTGGGGGATCGAACCGCATCGGACGTCTTCGCCACCCTCAAAGCGAGCGACACGTCTCGGGACGTGGACGCGATCCTCGGCGACGAGAGTCTCGCTGAAATCATCGACCGGGCGGACGAGCCGGTCACGGCCACCGGACCGGCGGACGACCTGTTCGACGATGCAGCATTCGACGCGGTCATCATTCCCAATCGAAAACCGGACGGCGAATTTGTCTGGGTCGAGCTAGACGAGCCGAACGCCGACGAGCCGGATTCGACGGTCGAGGACGGCATGTCGAACCCAGCTGCCGGTGGTGACCAGGCTCGCAGCGATCGCACTGACGGGTCGACTCGAGCCGACCGGTCGGATCCCGGTCGGGTCGATCACGACGCGCTGGCCGACGCGGTACAGACGTTCAGATCGATCTACGGGGCAGACGAGGAGACGGAGCCGGCTAAAGCTTCGCTCGCCGAGGACAACTCCGGTATCCGAACGACCATCGGCATGGAGCCTGAAACCGACGTGCTCTCGGACGCGAGCCGGTTCCGCCAGTCCCCCGACGAACGCACGAGGCTGGCTACGGAGGCGGATTCCGAGACCGACCCGTCGGTTACGCCGGACGACAGTTCCGCTGAACCGGAACAAGCGGACACGGTGTCGACCCGAACGGAAGCGATCGGTGGGGACTCGATTCGCTCCGATCCAACCAGTGCGCACTCAATTCGGACGGAATCAACCGGCTCGGTGCCGAAACGCTACAAATCGACCCGTGATGAGTCGATCGGCGAAGAACCGAAAAGCGAGATCAGGACGTGGGTCGATTCGTTCGACGACTATCGAGCGGACCCGGAACCGTCGGGGTGGTTTACCAGCGTCCGACGGTTTTTCTCTCGATTGATTCGATTTCGGGGCATCAACTGACCGAGCGACGGTGCCCGACAGTATGTAAGCCCCGTTAGATCAGTTCCTCGATGTTATCGGCGACCGCTTCGGGCGTGTCACCGACTGGAACGCCGGCGTCGTTGAGGGCCTCGATCTTGCTCGCGGCGGTGCCGGTCCCGGAACCGGAGACGATCGCGCCAGCGTGGCCCATCCGTTTGCCCGGTGGCGCCGTCCGGCCAGCGATGAAGCCGACGACAGGCGTGTCGACGTGTTCGTCGATGTAGCGAGCCGCTTCCTCCTCGTCCTCGCCGCCGATCTCACCGCACATGACGATCGCGTCGGTGTCCGGATCGGCCTCGAAGGCATCGAGCGCGTCGACGAAGTCGGTACCGATTATCGGGTCGCCACCGATACCGATGGCGGTCGTCTGGCCGATTCCGCGATTCGTGAGGTTGTCGACGACCTGGTAGGTGAGCGTTCCCGAGCGCGAGACGAGCCCGACGTTACCGGGTGCGAAGATGTTCCCGGGGAGGATACCGAGTTTCGTCTCACCGGGCGTGATGATGCCTGGACAGTTCGGTCCGATGAGGCGGGTGTCGGTCTCGGTGAGTCGCTTGTTCACCCGGGCCATGTCCTGGGTGGGGATACCCTCGGTGATCGCGACCGCGAGGTCCAGGTCGGTGTCGAGGGCCTCGAAGATCGCGTCACCGGCGAACGCCGGTGGGACGAAGATTACCGAAGCGTCGGCGTTCTCCGCACGGACGGCCTCCTCGACGGTATCGTAGACCGGGACGCCGTGGACCTCCTGGCCTCCCTTTCCTGGAACGGCACCGGCGACCACGTTCGTTCCGTATTCGATCATCTGGCCGGCGTGGAAGTTGCCTTCGCCGCCGGTGATTCCCTGTACCACGACGCGCGTCTCGTCGTCGACTAGTACACTCATGCTCGTACCTCATCGGCGTATTCGACCGACCGCTGCACGGCGTCCTCCAGTGTCTGTTCGACCGTGACGAGGTCCTCGTTGAGGATTTCCATTCCTTCCTCCCAGTTCGTTCCTGCGAGTCGAACGACGACCGGCTTCGGAATCTCGTCGAACTGCTCGAGTGCCTCGTTGATTCCCTTCGCGACCTCGTCACCGCGGGTGATGCCACCGAAGATGTTGAAGACCACGCTGTCGACGTTGTCGTCGGAGAAGACCATGTCCAGCGCGTTCGCGATGCGTTCTGCCTTCGCGCCACCGCCGACGTCGAGGAAATTCGCGGGTGAACCGCCGTAGTAATCGACGAGGTCGAGCGTCGTCATGACCAGCCCGGCTCCGTTGCCGATGATGCCGACGGACCCGTCCAGGCGGACGTAGTCGAAGCCGTATTCGCCTGCCTTCCGTTCCAGTTCGTCGCCGGTCCCGGCTCCCTCGCCCATCTCGGCGAGGTCGGGCTGGCGGAAGAGAGCGTCCTCGTCGACGTTCATGACCGCGTCTGCGGCGATCACGTCGTCGTCGGCAGTAACCATCAGCGGGTTGATCTCGACGTCGGCACCGTCCTTCTCGTCCCACAGTTCGTACAGCGTCGTCAGAATGCTCGCGACGTCGCCGGCGACGGCTCGATCCACACCGGCGTCGTAGACGGCCTTTCGTGCCTGGTAGGGATGCATTCCGAAGGACGGATCGACGTGTTCCCG
>SLIS01000123.1 GCA_007135505.1 Halovivax sp. | reverse complement strand
GGAGATGACCGTCCGGGAGAACGTCCGCGTCTCCGTCCTCTCTCGGTACGAAAAGACACTGAGCATGCGATCGAACGACGACGGTCACGACGAAGTCGAGGCGACTGTCGACGACCTGCTCGAGCGATTTCGACTCGAAGAGATCCAGCACGAGGTCGCGGAAACGTTGCCCCACGGCAACCGAAAGCTGCTCGACGTCGCGATGTCGTTCGGCCTCGAACCGGAGTATCTGTTGCTCGACGAACCGACCGCAGGTGTCGCAACCCGGGAAAAGGAGTACGTCATCGAGACGATCGTCGAGGCCAGCGACGCCGACGACGTGACGACGGTGACTATCGAACACGACATGGACCTCGTCAAGGAGTACGCAGACCGGCTCGTCGTCCTCCACGAAGGCCGGATCTTTCGGGAAGGCGATCCCGACCTGCTCGAGACGGATCCTGAACTACGGCGGGTCCTGCTGGGGGTGGACGAATGAGCGCCGATCCGCTGCTGGAGGTATCGAACCTCTCTGCGACCGTCCAGGGGTTCGAGGTCACCCACGACCTCGACCTCGAGGTCGGCCACGGCGAGGCTGTCGCGCTCGTTGGCCGCAACGGTGCGGGCAAGACCTCGACGTTCCGCGCCATCATGGGGCTGACGCCCGCCGAGAACGGATCGATTCGGTTCAAAGGCGAAGAGTTACTCGACCTGCGGCCGGAGCTGATACCCAAGCGGGGAATCGGCTACCAACCGGAGGGACGAGACCTCTTTACGGGAATGACGGTCGAAGAGAACTTCCGGCTCCCGATCTGGACCTCCGGTTCGTCCAGAGGTATCGAGGACGAAGACGCGATCGTCGAAGACGTCTTCGACCTCTTTTCCGAACTCGAGGAGCGCCGCAACGCCGAGGTCCAGAACCTGAGCGGCGGCCAGGGGAAGATGACGGCGATCGGTCGTGCGCTCGCACTACAGCCCGATCTGCTCCTACTCGACGAACCCCTGGAGGGGCTAGCTCCGGTCGTCGTCGAGAACCTCAAAACCTACATTCGGGAAATCATCGACCGCGACATCTCCGTGTTGATCGCGGAGTCGAACGCGAGTCACGTTCCCGAGATCGTCGACCAGATGTACGTGATCGAACGCGGAGAGATCGTCGACAGCGGCGATCCCGAGGTGCTCTCTGAGGACGAGGAGATCCAGATGCTGATGCAGGGCGGCGGAGAATAACCGACACTCGTTCTTACTGGCAGTGCGTCTAGATTTCGTCGTTTTCGGCCATTCCGTTCAGCGCCGATAGCGCACCGCCGAGGATCTTGCGCTCGCTTCGCCGGAGGTTCATCGAGACGGCCGTCTTCGAGATGTCGAAGTGCTTGGCGAGTTCCTCGAGGGTCGTCTCACGCGGCGTCTCGTAGTACCCATATTGCGAAGCGACCTCGAACGTCTCGCGTTCGGTCTCGGTGAGCGATCGACACCCCTGGAGGAGCGTCATCGCGCTGTCGGAATTTTCCAGCAGGTCGAACAGCGTCATCGGTCCGAACTGGTCGCGGTTTTCGACGTCGTAATCGTTGTGACGATCGAGTTCTGCAAGCGTCCGATCCTCGTCGTCGTCATCGTCGAAGCCGACGTGCCAGTGTTCTCGGCCGTTCTCGATCTGGAACGGGCCGGTAATGTAGCCACCGTTCCGATGGATCGTTTGCATCGCGTTCGTCTGCTCGATCGTCGTCCCAATCTGGGCGACGTTCCGCCGCTTCGAGAGGATGTAACACTCAGTCATGTTCGAGTGGGTTCGAAGCGCCTGTATCCCCTCCTCGAGCGCACCTCTCGAGGCCCCTTTCGCGATTAGTCTGGTCTCGAGTTTCTCGTGATTCGTATCGAGTTGCCACTGGACGGCCGAAAACGCGATATCGACATCGTCGGTCGTGTCAATGAACGGGCAATCGTACTGCCGCATATCGATGTCGAGATCGATCATTGGTAGTCGGTAACTACCATACAAGGACTTAATACCTCTTATTATATTTGAGTGATTCTGGGTTCGGCCGTCCGAATCCGAGGGACCGGCGTCAACGGGAAACAGTGAAGTTGATATGTTAACATTCGTCCTTTAGCGTTCGCTAGAAGTAGTACACGATACACAGGTATGTCTCAGAAACAGGTAACGCCGCCGACGGTATCGCGCGGGGACATTCATACGATCGATGACGACTCCTTTCACGCCGGCAACGTCTGTCTCGTAACCGGCGCCGGGTCGGGAATCGGCCGGGCGACCGCCCTCGCCGCAGCTGGCAACGGACTGACCGTTGCAGCGACGGACGTCGACGAGGCCGGTCTCGAGGGAACGATCCAACGCGGCGAGGAACTCGGCCTCGAGGGCGAGATCGAGTCGGTCGTGGCCGACCTCACGGTCGACGAGGACGTCGAACGGATCGTCAGCGAGACTGCGGAACTGGGCGACGTCAAGTACCTCGCGAACGTCGCCGGAATGCAACACATCGACGCGATCGAGGACTTCTCGATGGAGACCTACGATCGAATGCACAAAATCATGCTGCGGGCACCGCTGTACCTCTCGAAACTCTGCATCCCTCACTTCGAGGAGACCGAAGACGGACGGGGCTGTGTCGGAAACATGGCCTCGGTTCACGGCCACTACGTCACCAGCGACAAGGTCGCATACAACGTCTCGAAGTTCGGCCTGCGCGGACTGACCCAGTCGATTGCCGCCGAGGGCGACGGCCAGATTCGGTCGTTCTCTGTCAGCACCGGCTACGTGAAGACCCCGCTCGTGACGGCTCAGTTAGAGGAGACGGCCGAACAACGCGGCATCTCGGTCCAGGAGGTGATCGAGAACGTGATGCTCGGCCAGTCACGTTCCACGGAGATGATGGAGCCGATCGACGTCGCGAACCTCTTCCTGATCGGCTTCTCGGATCTCAGTCTGCACCTCGACGGCGGAGATCTGTTGTTTGATGGGGGAATGACCCTAACCTACGAGTGACCGATGACAGGGAACCCTGCACTCGATGACGTCGACGAAGTGGTACACGAACCGAGCAAAGCGTTCGTCGAGTCGACGAACATCTACGAGTTCATGCAGGAGTACGGCATCGACGACTACGAGGACCTGATCGAGCGGACGACGACCGATCTCGAGGGGGTCGAGGAGTCGGGCGTCGACTGGTTCTGGGACGAACTGGTCGACTACCTCGACATCGAGTTCTACGAGGAGTACGACGCCGTCAGGGACGACGAGGATGGGCCACAGTTCACCGACTGGTACCCCAACGGTGAACTCAACATCGCCCACAACGCCCTCGATCGCCACGCCGCGGTCGACGAAGAGCGGCGCAACACGGTCGCGACCATCTGGGAGAGCGAGGACGGCGACGTTCGGGAGGTGACCTACCACGAACTCCACCGCCAGTCGAACAAGGTCGCGAACGCACTCGAGCAGCGGGGCATCGAGACGGGCGACACCGTCGGACTCTACATGCCGATGGTGCCGGAGGTCGTCTCGATCCTCTATGGCTGTTTCAAGATTGGCGCGGTCGCCGTTCCCATCTTCTCGGGATTCGGCGTCGACGCAGCCGCGACGCGGATCGAGGATTCGGAGTGTTCGGTGCTCTTTACAGGCGACGGCTTCCTGCGACGAGGTGACCCGGTCTTTCTGAAAGGCTCGGCCGACGAGGCGATCGAACAGGCCGGGCACGTAGAGCACACGATCGTCTTCGATCGCCTGGGTAGTGAGGCGCAACGTGCCTCGGAAACGCAAACAGGGAGCGAAGCGACCCGTGAGCAGAGTAGCGAGTCGTCGAGCGACCACAAAATTCCCTGGAACGACGACCGCGACGAGTGGTGGACCGACACCGTCGAATCCCGGGACGGCGACTACGAGACCAAATCCCTGAATTCGAGTCAGGAGTCGATGCTGCTGTACTCCTCGGGCACCACCGGCAAGCCGAAAGGAATCGTCCACACCCACGCGGGCGTGCAGGTCCAGTGTGCCAAGGAACTATACTTCGGGTTCGACCTCAAACCCGCCGACCGATTCTTCTGGGTCTCCGACATCGGCTGGATGATGGGACCGTGGACCCTGATCGGAACCCACACCTTCGGCGGCACCGTCTTCATGTACGAGGGCGCACCCGACCACCCCGAACCCGACCGGTTCTGGGACTTGATCGACCGCCACGGACTGACCCAGTTCGGCATCTCGCCGACCGCGATCCGCGCGCTTCGCAAACACGGCGACGAGTGGCTCGAGGGTCACGACCTCTCCTCGCTGCGGATCCTCGGTTCGACGGGCGAACCCTGGGATCCGGAATCGTGGCGGTGGTTCTACGAGAACGTCGGCGGCGAGGCACCGATCATCAACATCTCCGGCGGGACCGAGATCTGTGGCTGTTTCCTGATGCCGCTTCCGACAGAGGCCCTGAAACCCTGTACGCTCGGCGGGCCGGGACTCGGGATGGACATCGACATCGTCGATCACGACGGTGAGTCTATCAAAGAGGACCACGAACGCGGCTACCTCGTCGCCCGCGACTCCTGTCCGTCGATGACGAAGTCGCTGTGGTCGGGCGACGAGCGCTACCTGAACGAATACTGGTCGACCTTCGAGGACATGTGGGACCACGGCGACTGGGCCCAGAAGGACGAGGACGGCTTCTGGTTCCTCCACGGTCGCGCCGACGACGTGTTGAACGTCGCCGGCCGAAAGGTCGGGCCCGCCGAGGTCGAGGG
>SLIS01000165.1 GCA_007135505.1 Halovivax sp. | reverse complement strand
TCGGAACGTGCCAGAATCCGAGGCGATGGACGTCGTGGCGGGCTTTACGTGCGTCAACGACATCTCGAACCGCGACGACCAGGCGGAGGAACGAAACTGGGTTCGCGGCAAGGCGTTCGACTCGTCGCTCCCGATGGGGCCCGTGATGGCCACACCGGACGAAGTGCCCGACGACGCCCGCCTCGAGCTGCGGCTCAACGGCGACACCAAACAGGAGACGACCCGCGACATGATGATCTTCTCCGTCACCGAACTCGTCGCCGACGTCACCGAACTCATCACCCTCGAGCCGGGTGACGTCATCGCGAGCGGGACGCCCTTCGGCCCGGATTCCCTCACGGAGGGCGACGTCGTCGAGGTCGAGTTTGAGGGTGTCGGGACGCTCGAGAATCACGTCACGACGCGGTAAGACAAGCGTCATCCCGGACAGGGAACACCACCTATTCCTGTCCCGTTCGATATCGTTTTAGCCATCGACTCGAAGAGGTGCATATGGTTGTCGTCACGCTCGGTCGGCAGCTTCGATCGAAATCCGACGTCGACGAACTGCACGATCGAGTCGAGACCGGGATCGACGTCTTCCAGCAGACCGGTTCGCCGTACCTGGTTTTCAGCGGCGGGCGGACGATCCAGGTTCGTCCCTGGTCTGAGTGTGCGGTGATGGAAGCGTACGCCCTCGAGGCGAGCGTCGACCCGGAGCGGATTCGCCTCGAGGAACGCTCGCTCGATACGATCGGCAACGGCTACTTCAGCCGGCGGCTCATCGACGAGTTGCCTACAGACGTGGACACCGTCTATCTGGTCACCTCCGAGTACCACCTCGAGCGTGCGACGTACGTCTTCGACCAGTGTCTCGGCGACCGCTACGACGTCGTGCCGGTCGGAACCGATACGGCTTGTCCAGAGACGCGTCGTGCAGAGCGCCGGCGGTTGCGGCGAACCCGCGCCTTCTTCGACGGCGTGCCGTCCGGGGACGTCGACGTGATAGCCGATCGGCTACAGGAGCGACACGACTACTACGACGAGCGGTCGGTGGCGTCAGCGTGAGCCGTGAGCGGGAGAAAGAGCGGGGAGTACACGGAGCGGACGTGGGTAAGGGACGTCGGTGAGAGTAGTGGCGTTCGACGGCGACTCGAGTGAAACGGAGTCGGGCACGATTCAATCGGAGTGTGCGAGACTCACCGCCAGCCTCACAGCGAGGTGAGATTGATCTCGATGACGTTGACGCTCCGCATGATCATGTCCGGCAACTCGCGCTGGAGTCGATCCTCGTCCATCCGACTCGACGGGCCGATGATGCTCAACGCACCGAGTACGTTCCCCTGTTGATCGGTAATCGGCGCGCCGACGCCGACCAATCCCTGGATCGTCTCCTGTTCGTTGAACGCGATACCGCGTTTTTGCACTTCTTTCAACTGCTCGTGGAGTTGCTCGGTTTCGGTGATCGTCTGATCAGTTAGCTGGGTCAATCCCCGCTTCTCGACGATCGCGTCGACGCGCTCCGGCGGCAGGTGTGCCAGGATCGCCTTTCCGACGGCCGTGTGGTGGAGTTCACTCCGGTGGCCGACGTGCAACGGCGTCTGGACGGCCTGCTCGCCGTGGGCGACGTGCAGACAGACCCCGACACCGTGTTCTTCGACGGTGAACAGCGCCATCTCCCCGCTCTTGTCGGCCAGTTTGTCGACCTCCGTGCGAGCGAGGTCGAGGATGGAGATCCGGGACTTCGCGTGGTGAGCCACGTCGATAAACCGAAGCCCGAGATGGTAGGTCTCGTCGGACTCCTTGATCACGTAGTCGTTCGCCTCGAGCGTGGCGAGGTGGTTGTGAACGGTTCCCTTCGTGACGCCGATCTCCCTCGCGATTTCGGTGACCCCCGCGCCCCCGCTCTCGCGGAGCATCTCGAAGATATCCAGCGTCGTCTGGACGGCCTGGATCCGCTTTTTCGACCCCCCCGAACTCCGTTTTGACGTCATGCTGCTACGTTACAACCGCACGCCACTTAACTGTTCAGGCCTGGTAAACGCAGACCAGGTCACCGACGCGTGGGCGGTGTGGATCCACCACTTTACCAGGACGAAGCCGCTCCACTCGAGACAACAGCACGGTTAAGTGAGTGGACGAAACCGATACGGTATGGAACGACACAGTGGTGCCTTCGACCGCACGGAACGCCACCGAACCGATCCGGGTACGCGAGAGGTCGACGTATGAAACTCGGACTCTGTACGATCGCGGCCGGAGACCACCCGATCGAGACGGTGGCGTCGACCGCCGCGGAAGCCGGATACGCCGGTATCGAAGTCTGGGGGCGTGACCACCTCGGCGACGGCTCGGAAGCAGCCTGCCGATCGGTTCGCGAGGCCGCACTGGACAACGGCCTGGAGATCCCCGTGTACGGGTCGTACCTTCGGCCCGGGACGGACGGGTTCGACGCCATGGACGAGGAACTCGAGATCAGCGATCGACTCGGCGCCTCCCTGATCCGGGTCTGGGCCGGCAACGAGGAGTATCAGGATCGGTCGGACGAGCACTGGGAGCGCACGGTCGCCGACCTGCAGACCCTCTCGGAACGGGCTGGCGCGAACGGGATCGGCGTCACTGTCGAAAAGCACGAAGGAACGCTGACGAACACGCAAGAAGGCGCCAGACGACTCATCGAGGCGGTCGATCACCCGAACTGTGGACTCAACTGGCAGCCGCTGTTCGGCCTCAAACCGGACGTAGTGCTCGAGGAAGCCCACGAACTCGCCTCACTGTCGAACAACGTCCACATACAGGCCGTCCCCGAGTCCGGCCGCCCGCCCGACGAGCGATGTCTGCTCGAGGACGCGTTCTTTGACGTCCCGGCCGTCATCGACGCGTTCGACGCGGCGGGGTTCGACGGCTACGTCGAAGTGGAGTTCGTCACCGACGATCTCGCGTTCGAGGACGCCGCCGAGCGAGATCGCGAGTACCTCGAGTCGATCCTCACCGGGTAGCGGCTTTTCGTGTGACGGACGGTATTGGACTTGGAGGAACACTCGCCACTTGCGGTGTCGGGAACGAGCAGTAGCGGTATTGGGAACGACCAGTCGTCGAAAAGACAGGCAAAAGCAGGCAGTGGGCCCGTCGTTGCCAGGAACAGGTAGCTGGCCGACGCTATGGCCGAAGCACGGCCTTGACGAGTCCGTCACGTCGCTCTCGAACCGCATCGAGCGCGTCCTCGAACTCCTCGAGCGGGAACTCGTGGGTGACGACGCCGTCGATGGTGAGGTCGTCACGCCGGAACAGTTCGATCACCTCGTCCACCGCGTGGGAGGCGGTCACGCCGCCGACGACGGTGAGTTCCTTCGCGACGATCTGATCCGGGTCGAACTCCTTTCGCTGGCCGAACACGCCCGTCAACACGATCTTTCCCTGTTTGGCGGCGCTCTGGACGCACGTGTCGAGCACGTCTCCCGCGCCGGCAGCCTCGACCGCAACGTCGACGCCGCGACCGTCAGTGTGCTCCATGATCGCCTCGACCGGATCCTCCTCGTACACGTTCACCGTTCGCGTGGCTCCGAGTTGTTTCCCCGCCTCGAGACGCGCGTCCCGCGTTCCCGTGAGGACGATGTCTTTCACGCCCTGGGCGCGCAGCAACTGCACGCCGTAGAGGCCGAGCGAGCCCGGGCCGAGAACGGCCGCTGAGTCGGTGAACGACGTCTGGATCCGCTGGAGCGCGTGGAGCGTACAGCCGGCCGAGTCGATCTGGCTGGCCTCGACGTCGGAGACGTCGTCCGGCAACGGCGTCAGCGTGTACGCAGGCCAGGCCGCGTACTTCCGGTAGCCACCATCGACGGTGAAGCCGATCTCCTTGAGGTCGTCACACTGGTAGTACCGACCGTCGCGACACGCCCCGCAGGTGCCACAGAAGATGAAGCCGTGGAGGGCAACCCGCTGACCGACCTCGAGGTGGTCGACTCCCTCGCCAAGTTCGACGACCTCGCCGGCGACCTCGTGACCGAGGACGACTGGGTAGTCCGTCCACGGTGGGCCTTCACCCCCGATGAGGCCGACGTCGCTGCCACAGATGCCGATTGCCGTCACGCGAACCAGCGCCTCGCCGGGGCCCGGTTCGGGAATCTCGCGCTCTTCGGCCCAGGCCTCGCCAGTGCCGTCGGTGACCACCGCCTGCTGGGTACCGGATCTATCGACGCTCATACCGTCGCGATCACCTCGATTTCGACCCCGATGTCGATCGGCAGGTCGGCCACTTCGACCGCGCTCCGGGCCGGAAACGGATCGCTCATGTACTCGGCGTACACCTCGTTCACGTCTTCGTAGGTGTCCATGTCCGTTACGAAGACGGTGGCCTTGACGATATCGTCCAGAGAGCCCCCGGCCGCCTCGAGAACGGAAGCGACGTTCTCGAGCGTCTGGGCGGTCTGTTCGCCGATGTCGTCGCTGACGACGTCGCCCGTTTCGGGGTCGACCGGCCCCTGCCCGGAGACGAATACGCGGTCGCCGTCCTTGATGCCCTGGGAGTACGGGCCGATCGCTGCTGGTGCCTCGTCCGTGTGAATCTCTTCCATAGTTCGAGTCAGTAGTGTGGTCATCCCCGACTCGGTTAATACTACCGATAGGCCGCCCGCGTCGCGTCACCGGCAGCAGCGTGGCATGGTTCTCGAAGCGGCTCCGAAACGTTCCGACGCGGCAAGCTACCTGCCAGTGTCGCCGACGACGAGTTCGAGCGCCGCCCGCCGGAACTCGACGAT
>SLIS01000443.1 GCA_007135505.1 Halovivax sp. | reverse complement strand
GGTAGTTCGAGGTGTATTCCTCGTTGAAATGAATCTGCTAAATGCTTTCTCGTTCGGCCGACAGCACGCGGTGACCGGGCAACGCCGAGCGCCTATTTCGCTATCGATCCCGCCGTCGGGGCCGATCGTCCGTCGAATTGGCAGTCGAATCGGCCGTCGTGACCGAAACGTTACAAATATTCACTTCAGCGAGCGCTTATCCCGGATTCGGGCCTGGGTTCACTCGTCGCATGACCGAACACGAACTACCAGAACTGCCGTACGCGTACGACGCACTGGAACCGCACCTCTCCGAACAGGTACTCACCTGGCACCACGACACCCACCACCAGGGGTACGTCGACGGCTGGAACGCCGCCGAGGAAAGCCTCGCCGCGAATCGCGAGTCGGGCGACGTCGACGGCTCGCCGGGCGCATTGCGAAGCGTGACCCACAACGGCTCCGGGCACGTCCTCCACGACCTGTTCTGGCAGAACATGTCGCCCGACGGTGGCGGCGAGCCGACCGGTTCGCTCGCCGAGCGAATCGAGGCGGACTTCGGCTCCTACGGGGCGTGGAAGGCCGAGTTCGAGGCCGCAGCCGGTGACGCCGGCGGCTGGGCACTCCTGGTGTACGACAGTTTCTCGAATCGACTCCGCAACGTCGTCGTGGACAAGCACGACCAGGGCGCGCTCTGGGGCGCCCACCCGATCCTCGCACTCGACGTCTGGGAGCACTCCTACTACCACGACTACGGGCCCGCCCGCGGCGACTTCGTCGAGGCCTTCTTCGCCGTGGTCGACTGGGACGAACCCACGCGTCGGTACGAGCGAGCGGTCGAACGCTTCGAGTGAAACGAGTCGGGCGCCTCGCCCGCGATCTACTCCCCGTCGCTATTCAACGGGCCCGGGCCGAATGACCGTCCCGACTCACGTCGCGGCTAGCTCACTGCCCCTCCTCGGACTCGATCGGCCGAATGACGTCGATGGCGAGGACGATCGCGAGGTAGAGTCCACCGACGATGACGAGGAACTGCGGGTCGAACGACGAGCGCCAGAGCTGGAAGGCACCGAGGAGCACGAGGACGATCGTCGTGTTGACGAGGTGGTATCGCAGGCGAATCGACGAGAGAGCCATGGCGGGACCTGGGGACCCGGGATACAAGACCGTTGCTCAACCGGGTGGTCCTGGACGGGTGGTGGGGATTCCTCGAAGCGGGCGAGAAGGTAGTCGAAGGGGGGTGGGGATCCCGTGAGAGTTCGTGGGGAATTAGTGCTCGCGGGGTCTGAGTGCCCGTGCGGAGTGGGGTCTGAGTGCCCGTGCGGATTCCTACGTCTCGTCCGGGAGCGACGCGCCCGCCTCGAGCAGCGTCGCGAACTGGCTCTCGAGGCGACGGAACACCGGCGTCGGCTTCGCCGTGCGGCGGTCCCGGTCGTACCTGACGAGATTCATCGAGGCCAGTCGGGGCAGGTGGTTGTGGACGAGCGAGATCGCGATCGATCGTCGGGCCGACTCGGAGACGCCCGCGGCCGAGTTCCCGGCCGTCGAGTCGGGGTTGCCCCCGGCCGTCGAGCCAGGAGTACCCGTCTCGCCGCCCTCCCGGCGCGCGACCTCGGTGGCCAGCGACTCGACCGACCGCTCGCGATCGCTCTCGCAGAGGACGTCGACGAGCGCCCGCCGCCGGTCGTCGGACAGCAGGTCGAAGATCTCCACCATCGAGATCGGGTGGGTAGCGTTGCTCGCAGCGAACTCGCCACCCGGTTCGTCGCTGCCGGACTGAGTCGACGGCCGGTCGGACGACGCCCGGGGATCGCGACCCGGGTGTCTGGACGCCCCGCGGTCGGGCGGTTCGCGGTCGGGCGGTTGGCTCGCGTCGGTATCCGGCGGGTCCGTCGGGTCGACGTCCTCGAACAACGGTTCCCCGTCGTCGAGCCGTTCGGTCTGCAGCTGGCCGTACGATCGAACGGGCGGTGCATCGAACGGTCGGACGTCATCGTTTTCGTTCATCGACTGTTGGCTGTGGGTAGATAGGCAAGGGCGTCCTGCGGTGACTTCGAGGCTCTTTATATGGGACCGTCGAACCAGTCGGGTTCGACAGGATGTTTCGGCTCGAAACGGGAGCGAGCGGTTACGCCGAGTAGTGCGGTGTTAGCGGACGTCGATACTGGGGTAGTGTGCGGATACGACACGATCGAACACGGTAGCGTCGTATTAGTGTCCCGGCCACGGTCGGGATTCCCGCGTCTTCGGGTACGGCAAGGCGTCACGTCGACACCCCGTCAGGTCGACGGCGACAGCGAACCCCGGCCCAAGTCGGTTGGTACGGCGTCGGACCGGTCCGGTGGGCGCGACACGGGACCGGGTGAGCGGGTACGACGCCGGAACGGTTCGGTGGGCACAGCGCCGCACCGGTTGGGTTGGTGCGACGATGGAACGGGACCGGCTGTCGGGTCGGCGCGATCGACAGGTTACCCACCAGTCCCTCCATTCCGGTGATCCCCCATCGGTCGAGTCGCCCCGATGGTGTTCGCGGTGAGCGTCCTCGTCGCCCGGCGCAGGCGCTCGGACACCGAATTCGTCGAGATATCCAGCACGTCCGCCAGGTCCTCGATTTGGGCCTCTCGGGGGACGTCGAAGTACCCCAGTTCGAACGCCGTCTCCAGGGCCTCTTGCTGCTCGGGCGTCAGTCCGTACTCGCGGTCGACGGACGCCGTCGCCTCGCCGAGGCGGCGCAGGTCGAGCGAGAGTGCGTGGTCCGTGGCGTAGGTCTGGAAGTCCGCCAGCGCGTCCTGTTCGGTGAACTTCAGCGTGAAATACCAGGTCCCGCCCGCCGCACTGGCCTCCTTGACCACCCCGTGTCGATCGATGATCGCGTCGACGAGTTCCTGGATGTGTTCGCCCCAGTGGATCGTGGCGTAGGCCGTCTCGGACTCGACGTCGACCAGGTGGATCGCCTCGACCGCCGGATCGTCCCCGATCGTGTCGGCCGCCGCCCCCGGATCGGGTGCGCGGATCCACATCGCCGGCATCACCCACTCCCGACTGTGACTCGCCAGTCGTTCGATCTCGATCGAGGCGTCCTCGTGGGCCTCGAACAAGCCGGCGAGTGCGAGGGAGTCGGCGGACACCGTCACTTCCGCGATGGTGCTCATGGCCCCTGTACGACTGCGGGTAGGGTAATTCGACGGGAGACATTCGCCGGGCAGAGACGTGGGGTTACATGTCTCGATCGGGTCGACGGTCCCGATCACTCTCCAGCGACGTCGTCCTCGACGGCCGGCTTCGAGACCGCGACCGTGTTCGTCGTGAGCACCGCCGTCGCCCGGCGCAGGCGCTCGGAAACCGAGTTCGTCGAGACGTCGAGGGCGGTCGCGAGTTCCTCGATTCCCGCCTCGCGGGGAACGTCGAAGTACCCGAGTTCCAGCGCGGTAACGAGCGTCTCGCGCTGGCTGGGGGTGAGCCCGTACTCGCGGTCGACAGGCGCCGACTCCTCGTACAGTCGCCGGAACGTGTAGGAGTAGCCCCACTCGTCGAAGTGAGCCTGGAAGTTGGCGAGGGCGTCCCGCTCGACGAACTTCAGCGTGAAGTACCACGTACCGTCCGTGGCACGTGCCTCCTGTACGAGTCCCTTTCCATCGATGATCGCGTCGACGAAGCGCGTCACGTTCTCGCCCCACTGGACGGTGACGTAACTGACGTCGTCGTCGGCGTCGATCACCTCGATCGAGTCGACGGCCGGATCCGGCCCCAGCCGGGCCTCGATCGCGTTCGGATCGATGCCGGCGATCCAGCAGAAGGGCATGACCCACTCCCGGCTGTGACTCGCGAGTCGATCGACCTCGATCGTGAGGTCGGGAGCGGTCTCGAACGCCTCGGCGAAGGCGAACTCGTCGGCCGGAATGGAGAACTCGGTGGTGACGCTCATAGGAATTGCAGGACGTGGGCGATGATAACGTGGCGGGGGTCGCGGCGTAGCGCGTGGGGCGGCGTGGCCGACGTGCGTGGGCCGTCGAGACGAGTTAGATTGCGGCTGGACGAGTCGGCCGTACGGGGGACCGCGACGAGGACTGGACTCGACCGCACGAACGCGGTCGAGGTGGGTTGTCGGCGGGCTGACTCGCGTGGTCCGATCGGCGAGCTGACTCGCGTGGCCTGATCAGCGGGCTGACTCGCGTGGTCCGATCGCAGCGCCGTCGACAAACTTCGACGCTCCGGCGTGCGTAGACGGTGTCCCACCCGTATTTTGGCCCTCGGGCGCCTAGGGACGCTAATGGGAGCCGAATCGCCGTCGCCGTTCGATCGTATGCGGAACCCCGAACACACCGGGGAGAATCGATGCGTTCCCTGTACGGTCGTGAACGTGATTCTGGCAGCGGGTGTGAGCGTCACCGTCGGGATCGTCTCGATTCGGCTCGGCGTCTTCGTCGGGCTGGTCGCCCTCGGGACCATCTGGTTGCGCGGGTACCTGGTCCCCGGAACCCCGCAGCTCACGGCGCGGTACCTGCCCGATCGGGTGCGCTCGTGGTTCGGGAAAACGGAGAGGGATTCGGCGCTGCCGGACGACGACTTCGCGTCCGAGGCGATCGAGCGACTGGAACGCGAGCGCGAGAACCGGGTCGACGCCGCGGCATTCCTGGCGGAGGCCGGCGTCGTGGAGCGCGGCGGGAGTGGGGCAGAGCGTGGAGCGGACGGGGGCGAGTCGGACCGTGGAGCGGGCGGGAGTGGGGACCGTTCGGTGGGCGGGAGTGGGGACCGGCAACTGACCGACTGGTT
>SLIS01000333.1 GCA_007135505.1 Halovivax sp. | reverse complement strand
TCGTAAGGCCCGTGTCGAGGTCACGAACGGAGACGCGTCCGGAGAGCGAGCCGTCGGGAGACGAAAACTGGTACTCGAGGGACCTCGAGGACGTCTACGAGGAGTTAGACACGTCCGAAGAGGGGCTCGACTCGGATGACGCGCGAGCACGGCTCGAAGAGTACGGGCCGAACGAGATCGAAGCCGAGGAAGGAGTCTCACCCCTTCAGATCTTCCTCGAGCAGTACACCTCCGTGATGATCTGGGTGCTGATCGTCGCTGCGGGTGTGATGGCGGCAATCGGCGAAACGATCGACGCGGGAGTCATCGCCGGTATCGTCGTCTTCATCACGCTCTTTGGGTTCGCACAGGACTACCGTGCCGAACAGAGCATTCAGGCGTTAAAGGAGATGTCGACCGCGGAGACGATCGTCCGCCGAGACGGCGGGCCGGTGGAGATCGACGTGCGAAACGTCGTCCCCGGTGATATCATTTCCGTCGAGTCTGGTGACGTCGTGCCGGCGGACGCGCGGGTGATCGAGTCGTCGAGCCTCAGAGTCGACGAGTCGGCGCTGACCGGCGAGAGCGTCGGCGTCGGGAAAGATCCGGGCGTCCTCGAGGACGGGACCTCCCTGGCCGAACGGGAGAACATGCTGTACAAGGACACCGTCGTCCAGCGCGGATCGGGACGGGCGGTGGTCGTCGGGACGGGGTCGGATACCGAGATCGGTCGGATCGCGACGGCCCTCGAGGAAGCCCAGGAGGGCGATACGCCGTTCCAGGCCGAACTGGACCGCCTCGGGAAGATCATCGCCGCGGCGGTCATCGGTATCGTGACCGTGATCGGTATCAGCGAACTCGTGATCGGCGATACGGAGCCCGTCCAGGTCTTCATGACCGCGGTCGCCGTCGCCGTCTCGGCGGTCCCGGAGGGCCTGCCCGCTGTCGTCACGCTCTCGCTCGCACTCGGGGCACGCCGGATGGCCGAACAGAACGCGCTCATCCGGCGGCTCCCGATCGTCGAGGCACTGGGATCGGTCGACACCATCTGTACGGACAAGACCGGAACGCTGACCGAAGAGGAGATGACGGTCACCCGCATCGCCGCCAACGGGGACGTTTACGAGGTCACCGGGACCGGCTACGACGTCGACGGCGAGATCCAACAGGACGGCGAGTCGGTCGATCGGGACCGTGTGGCGGAGCTCTTGCGGTGTGGAATACTCTGTAACAACGTCGAAGTCGGTCGGCGCGAGGACGCAGACGGGGACGCAGAGAGCGACGAGGACCACGGAGAGGCCGACGACCGGACGTTCCTCGGCGACCCGACGGAAATCGCGCTGTTCGTCTCCGCACAGAAGGCTGGCTTCGACAGGGAGGAACTGGACGAGGCCTACCCCCGTATCGGTGAGGTGGAGTTCACCTCCGACCGAAAACGGATGACGACGCTCCACGAGACGCCTGACGGCGACCGGGTCGCCTACATGAAAGGCGCGCCGGAGGTCGTCATCGAGCGGTGTGGTCATGAACTCGTCGACGGCGAACTCGTCGAACTGACCGACGAGCGCCGCGCGGAACTCGAGGCGAGAACCGAGGCCTTCGCCGAGGACGCCCTCCGGGTGATGGGCTTTGCGTTCCAGCCAGACGCACCCGCCGAGGCCGACGAAAACCTCGAGCGGGGGATGGTCTTCCTCGGTTTGCAGGGCATGCTCGACCCGCCACGTCCGGAGGTTCGGGACGCGCTCGCGGGCTGTCAGAGCGCCGGGATCGGCATCGTCATGATCACCGGCGACAACGCGACCACCGCCAGGGCGGTCGGCGCGGAGATCGGCCTCGAGTCGACGCGGGTGATCACGGGGCCGGAGTTAGCGGAGATGAGCGACGAGGAACTGAGCGACGTCGTCGAGGACGTCGACATCTTCGCCAGGACGTCCCCGGAGCACAAGACGCGCATCCTGAAGACCTTACAGGCGAAGGGCCACACGGTCGCGATGACCGGCGACGGCGTCAACGACGCGCCAGCGGTGAAAAACGCCGACGTCGGCGTCGCGATGGGGATCCGTGGAACCGACGTTACCGAGCAGGCGTCGGACATCGTCTTGCTCGACGACAACTTCGCGACGATCAGAGACGCCGTCCGTCAGGGCCGGCGGATCTTCGACAACGTCCGGAAGTTCGTCAACTACTTCCTCTCGGCTAACGGTGCACACGTCCTCTTGTTGTTTACCGGGATCATGTCCGGTGCGGGGCTGGTGATGACGCCGATCATGTTCCTGTGGATCAACGTCGTCACCGACGGTATCCCGGCACTGACGCTGGGTGTCGATCCCGAAGCCGAGGACGTCATGGATCGTCCACCGCGGCCACCCGGTGAGGGCGTCATCACCGAGCGGATCGTCTCGTCGATCGGCGGCATCGCCGTGTTGATCACGGCCACGCTGTTGCCGCTGTTTTACTACTACAACCAGATCGTCGGCGATCTGGTCCTCGCCCAGACGATGGTGTTCACCGCGTTCGTGTTCATGGCGATCGCCCGTATCGGCGCAGTTCGATCGCGCTACGGACACGGGCCGTTCTCCGGCAACCGATGGCTCCTGGTGGCGATCGCGATCACGCTCACGCTCCAGTTGCTGGTGCTTTACACCCCACTGAGCATCCTCTTCGGCGTGACGGCGCTCGGGCTAATCCACTGGCTCCAGATCGCCGCGGTGGTCGCAGTCTTCACCGTCCTGATGGCGCTGTTCGTGAAGGTCCAGGATCGGTACTTCGATCGGTACTAGCTACCCTCGACGCCCGCGTGAGTACACACCGGCCTTTCCGGTGACTAGCATCAGTACGTTGCAGTTGCAAGGTGCTCGTTAAACCGAGAGTGGGCAGTACTCATGACATGGCTTGGCACTGTCGACTCTATGGCCATCAGTGGCGCCATCCCGGGACGTACGAGGTTCACCTCACGGGAAATGGCGTTCCGGCGTATCCGTTCCAGTGTGCGATCTGTGACAGCGATATGCTGCTGGAGACGCGATCGGACGAACACCCGGTCCCCGAGACGGGACGGCTCGAGACACCGTCCACGTCCGACCTCGAGGACGCGACCACATCGGAACTCGAGGCCGAGGACGACCTGTCAGAGCCATGACCGAGACAGAGTGTTCCGAAAGCCGAACAGACGCTCGACCGTGAACATTCCGCGCCAGTGGGAACTCCCGACGGTTCCTTGCGGGCCGGAACCGTACACCTAACGAAGTGAGATCAATGCCCAACCTCGAGTACTACGACAAACTCCTCGTGGGGATGATCGCGGTCCTCGCGGGTGGTGTGCTCGTCGGTCTCCTGACGCCGGTCGCGTTACACGTCGGCGTCTTCTTCGGAGCGCTGGCTGCGACCCCGTTTATCTACGCCGCGATGTTCCGAAACCCGCCGCTTCCGGAGACGAGCACACCGGTCAAAGTCGCCGCCGTCGTCTGGCACGTACTCGTCCTCGCATATGCCCTCGCGATCTGGTTTTGATACTACTGGACAACAGTCAGTACACTCGATCGCGCTGTGACCGGCCGTCACACTCGCTGACGGCCGGTCGCGTGCGATCGATGTGTGAACCGTTTTGTCCGGCAGTATGAGCAGGGCAGGTACCGTGCCGACAAACCCTATCACAATGGAGGATCATTGTGTCGGTATGGCAAAAGAGAGTGCAGCCGCGTCGTTCGAGCAACTCTGTCCGGTAGACGCCGAAAAGCCCACCCTCATCGAGGGACTGCCGGGACACGGGCTGGTTGCCGCGATCGCCGTCGACCAGATCACGGAACAACTCGAGTTGGCTCACTGTGGAAACGTTGCCTCCGAGGAGTTCCCGCCTGTCGCCACCTTCGACGACGGACTCGTCCAGGACCTCGTTCGCGTCTACGCGGGGTCGGACCCGGCCGTGATGACCCTCCAGAGTGACCTCGCGCTCCCCGAACCCGCGTTCGAACCGCTCTCGAAGTGCGTCCTCGAGGATCTGGCTTCCGAGTTCGAGCGGGCGATCTTCCTCGCTGGCGCACCAGCAGAATCAGAAGAGGAGATCGGCTCGGTGACCGGTGTCGCGACGACAGAGGAGATCAGAGAAGATCTCGAGGAGGCAGGGGTTTCCGTCGCCGACGAGCCGGGTGTCATCGGCGGGATTACAGGTGCGCTCGTCCGGCAGTGTTACCAGGCGGACGTCCCCGCTGCACTGCTGATCGTCCGTTCACACCCGTTCCTTCCAGACCCGCGGGCGGCCAAGTCGGTCATCGAGAACGCCCTCGAACCGCTCGTGGAGTTCGACATCGACACGATGGAACTCGAAGAGCAGGCAGAGGACATCCAGCGGCGGATGCAACAGGTCGCAGAGCAGTACCAGCAGATGACCGAAGAACAGGCTGGCGAGCAACAGCCGGCCTCGAGGGGAATGTTCCAGTGAGTGTATAGAGAGCACCCCACACAGTGCTTTTATTGATGCTCGAGTGAACAGTTTTTGGAAATGACTCACGAGTACGACCGGCTCTTCCAGCCGGGAACGATCGGCGACCTCGAGGTTCGAAATCGCGTCGTCATGCCCTCGATCGGGACGAACTATGCGGGTGAGCGCGGGGAAGTGACCGATCGGATGATCGAGTACTACGCTGAACGGGCCCGCGGCGGCGTCGGTTTGATCGTCGTCGAAGTAGCGAGCGTCGACGCCCCGGGCGGCAACGCCATCGCGAGACAGCTCCGGATCGACGAGGACGCGTTCGTTCCGGGTCTTTCCCGGCTGGCCGAGCGAATCGA
>SLIS01000199.1 GCA_007135505.1 Halovivax sp. | reverse complement strand
TCGAACAGATGGAGGAAGTGAATCTCCCGTCGCTACGGCTGGCCCTCGGGGTCGAAACATGACGCAGCGAGCGGGCAGCCAATCGGACGAGTCCGCTCGCATCGAGCGGATTTCCGGCGGGATCGATGTGGAAGAACTATACGTTCACGAATCCGATTTTCGGGTGAGTGAGCCGTGAGCGCCGTCGTTGAAGTCGAGAACGTCACGTTCGCCTACGGCGACCAGCCCGCCGTCCGCGACGTCTCCCTCTCCATCGACGCTGGCGACTTCCTCGGATTGATCGGTCCAAACGGGTCGGGGAAGACGACGCTCCTCCAGCTCATGCTCGGCCTGCTGGACCCCGACGAGGGATCGGTTCGACTGTTCGGCGAGCCCGTCGATTCGTTCGAAGCTGGCGAGCGTATCGGATACGTTTCACAGGCAGCGACCAACCGAGATGGAACGATGCCCATTACCGTCGACGAGTGTGTCCGGATGGGTCGATACGCACGTGCGGGGTTCACCCGACTCTCGGCGCACGATCACGAAGTCGTTCGGGACGCCTTAGAGACCGTCGGGATAACCGATCTCGCCGACCGTCGCGTCGCCCAACTCTCGGGCGGCCAGCGTCAGCGGGCCTACATCGCGCGGGCGCTGGCTTCCGAAGCGGACCTTCTCGCACTCGACGAGCCAACCGTCGGCGTCGACGCCGAATCACGCGACGCGTTCTACCAGTTGCTCGATGCGCTCAACGCGGCGGGTATCACGATCGTTCTCATCGAACACGACATCGGCGTCGTGACGGATCGAGCGGATCGCATCGCCTGCATCAATACCGAACTGTTCCACCACGGCGATACCGACTCGTTCGTCGAGAGTAACGCGTTAGAGGAGGCATATGGACAAACCGGTCAGATCGTCCACCACCATCACTGATGTCATCGGACGAGCCGTCATCCGACCGTCGTTCCGCCGATGCGAACAGCGATGGCGACGGGACGGACGAAGGATGCAAGAACGGTGGCACGATAACCGAGACCGACGCGAAAGACGCTCGGGGTAGCTCGAACCCTGGCGGACCGAGTGGGACCGACGGCGATAGTCGACGTTCCGATACGACGGGTGACGTCGGCCAGCGCGTCGGGGCTCTACTCGGCGAAGCAACTGATCGGCGCGGCTGGATCGTTCGCACCGGTATCGCTATTACCGCCGTGCTGGCGGTCGTCATGCTTGCGTTCGTCGCCGTCGACTGGCTACGCCACTATCCGTTGGCCGGAACCGTTCCAGCCGTGGAGGCGGTTTACCGGATCATCGGTGTCGATCCCCACGCCGAAACGATGTTCGACCAGTTCATGATCGCCGGCGCCTGGCTCGATCACATCCTCGGAATCACCCTGTTCCGCTTTACATTCTACTGGCGTTCGATCGCGACGGGCGTCCTGATCGGAATCGTCGCCCCGCTCGTGGGCTCGTTCGTCGTCCATCGGCAGATGGCCTTGATCGGCGAAACCCTCGCACACACCGCGTTCGCCGGAATCGCCATCGGGCTCGTCCTCGCCGGCGTATTCGAGTGGTGGGGTGCGCCGCTCATGCTCGTCGCACTCGGGGTCGGCGTTCTCGGAGCGCTCGGTGTCCAGTGGCTGACCGATCGTACCGAAACGTACGGCGACGTCCCAATCGCCATCATGCTCGTGGGCAGTTTTGCCGTCGGCACGTTATTGATCGAGTGGGCTCGCGGGATCGGAACGGTTACCATCGACATCGAGGCGTACCTCTTCGGGAACATCACGATCGTCCCGTCGAGCAGCGCCCGGTTGATGGCGGTACTCAGCATCGGCGTCGTCGCCGTCGTCGCGTTAACGTACAAGCAATTGCTTTTCATCACGTTCGACGAACAGGCCGCCCGCGTGGCCCAGGTCGACGTCGATCGGTACAATACGCTTCTCGTCGTGATGACGGCCGTGGTCGTCGTCGGGGCGATGCAGATTCTCGGCGTGATCCTGGTCGCTGCGATGTTAGTCGTCCCAGTCGCCGCCGCGTCACAGCTCGCACGGAGCTTCCGCGAAATGGTGCTGCTCTCGATCCTCTTCGGCGAATTATCGATCGTAGCTGGGTTCGCGTTCGCGTTTTCGCTCGATCTGCCGCCCGGCGGATCGATCGTCGTTGCCTCGATCGTCCTCTACGCCTTGGCTGTCGTTCGATCGACGGGAACCATGAGCCTCAGGACGCACTGATAACGGGATCTACCGTTCAGAACGGGCACTACCGCTGCCGGTTGAGCGGGAGTCACGACCGCACTTTATGACAGTTCGGACCGACGTCTCACGTGATGGGGGATCTGTCCACGTTGTTCGATCCGGAGACGGTCGCCGTCATCGGAGCGACCGATCGCGAGGACTCGGTTGGTCGGGCGATCACGGAAAATCTACAGCGAGACTTCGACGGTGAGATCGTCCCCGTCAATCCCTCCCGGGATTCGGTGCTCGGCCTCCCCTGTGTTGGGTCAGTCGACGCCGGTCCGCCCGTCGATCTTGCGGTGGTCGTCGTGCCGCCGGATGCGGCCGTCGACGCCGTCCGCGAGGCGGGCGAGTCCGGCGTCGAGGACGTCGTGGTCATCACGGCGGGATTCAGCGAGACGGGTGGCGAGGGGGCCAGGCGGGAGCGCCGATTACGCGAGGTGGCCGAGACGCACAGCATGAACGTCGTCGGCCCGAACAGCCTCGGCGTGATGAGTACACCGGTCGGTCTCAACGCGACGTTCGGCCCGGAGATCGCCCGGCCGGGATCGATCTCGCTCATGAGTCAGTCCGGCGCGTTCATCACGGCCGTCCTGGACTGGGCGGGCGAGCAGGGCGTCGGCTTTCGCCACGTCGTCTCGCTCGGAAACAAGGCCGTCGTCGACGAGACCGCCCTGATCCGTGAGTGGGGCGCGGACCCTGATACGGACGTCATCATCGGGTACCTAGAGAGCATCGACGACGGCGAACGATTCCTCGAGACGGCCAGGGAGGTGACGCGCGAGACGCCGATCGTCCTCGTCAAGGCCGGGCGGACGGACGCGGGCGCCCAGGCAGCATCGTCGCACACGGGCGCGATCGCCGGCAGCGAGCGGGCCTACGAGGCGGGGCTGGAACAGGCCGGCGTCATCAGGGCCGAGTCGGTTCAGGAACTGTTCGACGCGGCCAGGTCCCTGTCGGGACTCGAACCCCCCGAGTCGGACGGCGTCGCCGTCGTCACCAACGCTGGCGGCCCCGGCGTTCTGACGACCGACGCCGTCGGAGATGCCGACCTCTCGATGGCCCGGTTCACCGACGAGACGGTGGCCGCCCTCGAGGAGGCGATGCCGGCTGAAGCGAACACCTACAACCCGATCGACGTGATCGGCGACGCCGACGTCGAACGGTTCGAGACGGCGCTCGATCTCGCCCTCGGGGACCCGGGAGTCGGCGCCGCGGTGGTCGTCAGCGCCCCGACGGCGGTCCTCACGTACGAGGAACTCGCCGACGTCGTCATCGATTGCCAGCGCGAGCACGGGAAACCGGTCATCACGAGTCTGATGGGAGGTAGACGAACCCGATCGGCCGACGAGGCGTTCCGCGAGGCGGGCATCCCGAACTACTTCGATCCGGCCAGGGCCGTCGGCGGACTCGACGCGCTGGCTACCTACCGCTCCGTCCGGGACCGGACCGTCGCCGACCCGGCCTCGTTCGACGTAAATCACGATCGGGCGCGTCGGATACTCTCCCGGGCATCGGAGCGGACTGGTAACCAGCTCGGCGTCGAGTCGATGGACCTGCTGGAGGCATACGGGATCCCGACGCCGCCCGGTGACGTCGTGACCGGCCCCGACGAAGCGGTCGAGGTCGCGAACGAGATCGACGGCGAGGTCGTGATGAAGATCGTCAGCCCGGACATCAGCCACAAGTCGGACATCGGCGGGGTAGTCGTCGGTGTGCCCGACGCGGACGTTCCGGACACCTACGAGACGCTCCTGACGCGGGCCCGGAATTACCAGCCGGACGCCACCGTCCTCGGCGTGCAGGTACAGGCCCAACTCGACCTCGACGGGACGACGGAGACGATCGTCGGCGTGAATCGGGATCCCCAGTTCGGCCCATTGCTCGTGTTTGGCCTCGGTGGAATTTTCGTGGAAGTCCTCGACGACACTGCCGTTCGCGTCGCCCCGATCGGGGCCGACGAAGCTGCCGGGATGGTGGAGGAGATCCAGGCCAGTCCCCTGCTTCGTGGCGCCCGGGGCCGGGAGCCGGCGGACGTCGACGCGATCGTGGAGACGATCCAGCGACTGTCACAGCTGGTGACGGCGTTTCCGGCGATCCTCGAACTCGACATCAACCCGCTCGTTGCGGGACCGGACGGCGTACAGGCAATCGACCTCAGACTGACGGTAGACACGGAACTGCTATGACCCAAACTGATACGATACTCGTGTGTTCACTCGCGGAGAGTACCGGCAAGACGGCCATCGCCGTTGCGCTCGGTCAGCTATCGAACGAGCGCGGCGAGGACGCCGGATACATGAAACCGAAAGGAACGCGACTACAGAGCGTCGTCGGGAAGACGCTCGACGAGGATCCGAAACTGGCTCGGTCCGTCCTCGACATCGACGCCGAGATGGAGACGCTCGAACCGGTGGTCTACTCACCGACGTTCGTCGAGGGAGCGATCGCCGGGAAGACCGACGTCGCGGACCTCCACGATCGCGTCCGGGCAGCGTTCGAGACCCTCGCTGCTGATCGCGATCGGATGATCGTCGAAGGAGGCGGCCGAATCGACCTCGGTGGGGTGGTTG
>SLIS01000187.1 GCA_007135505.1 Halovivax sp. | reverse complement strand
GCCGGCACGGATGGAACGAGGAACGATGACCGATCGCTGGGCGGACCTCTTCGAGCGAGCGAGCACGTACGGCGTCTCGACGGCCGACCTTCGGGGGCGTCTCGCAGCCGAGCGGGACACTGCGGCGTCCGGTGACGCCACCGATCACAACGGGAGCGACGCGGAAGCCGATCAAGGGGACTCCGCTGGAGGGACCGATGACTGAGCGACCTAACCCCGCCCGCGTCGTCGCCGACGCGGACGTGCTCGCGGCCGACCTCCTCGTCGGCGGACCGGCCCGCGAGGCGCTCGATCACGTCCGCCGGCACGACTGGGTCGGGCTCGTCGCCAGCGACCAGTTGCTGGCGGATACCGAGCGACTGGTCGCGTCGGTCGCCGACGCGGACCTCGCCGCCGCCCACCGGGCCCGTCTCGAAGCCGACCGGATCGCCGTCGACCAGCCCGAGGGGGATCACCCCGCGCTCGCGTCCGCCTACGCGGGGGAGGCGGCGCACCTTCTCTCGTTGGACGACGAACTCTCCACCGCCGGCGCGGGCCTGTCGCTCAAACCGCGCGTCGACGTGAGCATCCGACCGCCGGACGCGTTCGCCAGGCTGTTCGACCCGGAGAGCCTCTACGAACACGTCGAGGGTGGAACGTATCCCGGCCCGGATCGCAATCCTCGTGAGTGACCCCGTTCGACGGCCGAACCGAAGCCCCGGGACCGGCCCGTTTGACGTGTTCGACCGGTACGACTAAGTGACTGATCGAAGATCAACCAGCTGAGCGGCTATGCGAGACGAAAACGATCACCGTCCGTTTTTCTTGCCGCGGACGCCGCCGGCTGCACGATCGGTCGAGTAGCTACAGCATTCGTCTCGCCTCGCTACGTGTTCCGTAGTTGCATTCTCTCCAGTGAACACACTCGTCAATGCCGACACCGACCGATCGTCCGGCCCAGCGTGGGCCGCACAGACCTGTCGACGCGGCCGCTCGTCCGGACCGGCCCCGTCGATCGCATCGCCCGCAATCACCACGTCCGCCGCGTGACGTCCACCACCCACCTGCGAGTCGACGGAGGGTGTGCCGATGAGTCACGGGCGAACCTTGGCGGTCGCGGACCCGGAGAAGCCGTCGCTCCGGCGAAATACCGACTTCCTGCGGTACTTCTTCGGCACGTTCGTCTCGAACGCCGGGGATAGCCTCTACGCCGTCGCGACGCTCTGGCTGGTCTTCGAGCTGAGCGGATCGACGTTCCTGACGGGCGTCGCCAGCTCGCTGTTACTCCTGCCGTACCTGCTACAAATCGTCGTCGGCCCCGTCGTCGATCGGCTCCCGCTCAAACCCGTCCTCGTCGGCTCGCAGGTCGTCCAGGGCGTCGTCGTTCTCGTTTTGCCCATCGCGGCGTACGCGGGGCACCTGACCGTGTGGCTCGTCCTCGTAACGATCCCGGCGCTGGCGATGGTGACGCTAATCACGTCTCCGATCCAGGCCGCGCTGGTCCCACGTATCGTCGCCGACAAACAACTCTCCCGGGCCAACTCCGCGCTCGCGACGGTCACCCTGGGTCTGGACATGATATTCGACGCGCTCGGGGGACTCTTCATCGCCGTCTTCGGCGCGACGACGCTGTTTCTCGTCGACTCGGTCACGTTCGCCGTCGCCAGCGTTCTCTTTCTCGGGATGACCGTCCCGTCGGTCGACGGCGGCGGCGAGCCCGCACCGGAGTCGACGCTCGCCGCGTACGTCGGCGATCTCCGCGACGGGATCGATCTCCTTCGGGGCACGGTGTTCGTTCACCTGCTGCTCACGTCGGCGGTCGCCAACTTCGCCGTCGGCGTGACGCTCGCGATCTTGCCAGCGTTCGGGGGCTCGCTCGGCGGCCCGGCACTCTACGGGCTGCTGCTCGCCGCCCTCGGCGTCGGGCGACTGCTCGGCTCGATCGTCGCTCCGTTCTTCTCGCACGTGGCCTACGGCCGGTTCGTCGTGATCGCCTTCACTCTGGCCGCGCTCTGCTGGGCGAGTTCGGTCGCCGTGTCGTCGCCGGCGATCACTCTCGTCCTGTTCGGGCTCGCGTGGATTCCGAGCGGCATCAACGGCGTGCTGACCGAGACGCTGAACCAGCGGGTGTTTCCAAAACCCGTCCTGGGTCGGATCGCGGCGATCAAGGGGACGGCGGCGACCGCGACCCTGCCGCTCGGCTCGCTGGTCGGCGGGTACGTCGCCGACGGCCTCGGCGTCGCGACGACGATGGGACTGGCCGCCCTCGGTTTCGGATTCGTCGGCGGCTACGTCGCGCTTCGCTCGTCGCTGCGGACGCTGCCGTCGGTGAGAAATTCCACGGCTGCCGACTTCGCGGTCGAATTACCCGACGAACCGACCGAGTGACGGTAGCCTCTCGGTCTCCCGGCCCTGCCGGGCTGCGACGATCGCTCGAATCCGTCCGGACCGCGACTCGGCCGATCTTCGGTCAGTCTCCGTCGGGTACGACCGCCTCGATTCGAGCGGAAACGATCGGGAGCGACTCGCCCTCGTACGTCGCGTCCCACTCGCCCTCGACGGTGATGTCGATGGCGTCGAATCCGATCTCGGTCAGCCAGCGCTCGAACTGCTCGATGCGCGCCGCGTCACCGACGCAGCCGGCGACCGGATCGGGATCTGCCCGAACCGCCTCGGGGAGCGGCTCCGTCGCGACCAGGTCGGCGATCGAGAGCCGGCCGCCCGGTTTGAGGACGCGGTAGGCCTCGGCGAGCACCTGCCGTTTCGCCTCCGAGAGGTTGATCACGCAGTTCGAGATGATCACGTCGATCGACTCGTCCGCGACTGGCAGGTGTTCGATCTCGCCGAGTCTGAACTCGACGGTTTCGAGGTCGCTCTCGCGGGCGTTTTCGCGGGCGCGATCGAGCATTTCGGGCGTCATGTCGACGCCAATGACCTGCCCTTCGGGGCCGACTTCGCGGGCAGCGAGGAAACAGTCGAAGCCGCTACCGGAGCCGAGATCGAGTACGGTCTCGCCCGGTTCGAGGGCGGCGAGGGCGACCGGATTACCACAGCCGAGGCCGAGGTTCGCTCCCTCGGGTGCGGCGGTCAGGTCGTCGTCCGCGTATCCGATCTCCCGACCGCGTTCGTCCGGGTCCGCCACGTCGCTCGGCTCGTCGCAGCAATCGGTTTCCGCGCTCGCGATCGCGCCGTATCGGTCGCGAACGATTTCGGTTCGGTCCGTCGACGGTGGGTGATCGCTCTGTTCCTCGCTCGGGCCACAGCAAGATGGATCGGATGTCATAGGTATCGTAGTCGCGTTTCTGTCAGTCGTTGGCTGCCTCGATCGAGGCCGCCAGGTCGAGCAGTTCGGTCGCGGCGGTGTCGGCGATCCGGTAGTACGTCCAGCGCCCCTTCTTGCGCGTCGTCACGAGACCGGCCTCCCGGAGCTCCCCGAGGTGGGTCGCGACGGTCGACTGCGGGGCGTCGAGGACGACCTGCAGCTCGCAGGCACAGAGTTCGCCCCCGCGGAGCGCCGCCAGCGCTCGCAACCGGTGTTCGTTCGCCAGTGCGCCGAAGACGACCGCCTGCGTGTCGATCGCTGGCTCGTCCGGGCGACGATCCGTGAGCGCGTCTACGCACGCGTCTATGTCCGCGTCGTCGTACAGTCCGTCCAGCGAGTCACAGGCGGCCTCGAGGGCCGTCGTGTGAGTGGGTTCTGTGGTCATCCGTCAGAGGCCAGCGCGGTCGTCGGGCGACGACCGAGTCCGACTCGTTTTTCATATCGGGTTTTATCGATATAAAGATGGGGGTGGTTCGTCGACGACATCCACGAATAACTCTTCAGATGCCGATATTGCCCAAATACGTGCGTTGATCGAGTGGTCTCAGTCCTTACAACTACTCCCGCTGCTTCGATCCCACTTTTGAAATCGAAAATATTCGATTTATTCGTCTGCCAACCACTCGGCAAACGATGCCAGCGCCCGACCACGATGTGAGATGGCGTTTTTCTCCTCGGTGTCCATCTCGGCCAGCGTCGTCCCGTTGTACGCAAATATTGGGTCGTACCCGAACCCGCCGTCGCCGCGGGGAGCGACGATGGTTCCGGCGAGGGAACCGCTGAACGTCTCGACGTCCGGATCGGCCGGATCGCCCGTCACGTAGGCGATCACTGTCCGAAAGCGGGCCCGACGGTTGTCTTCGGTGGCGGCGACGTTCCACACGCGCTCGATCCCGAGCGTGTCCTGAACGTAGGCCGCGTACGGACCGGGAAAGCCCCCGAGGGCGTCGATGTAGAGGCCGGTGTCGTCGACGAACACCGGTTCCTCGCCGCCGAACTCGGTGTAGGCCTCGATCGCCCCCTGGACGGCGATCTCCTCCGTCGTGTCGGCCTGGATTTCCGTGTAGTCGTAGTCCGTCTGCTCGACCTCCGCGATGCCGTCGAAGTACTCCCGCGCTTCCGTTACCTTGCCCTCGTTGCCGGTGACGAATCGAAGGGTCATGGTCGAGAGCGCGGGCCGAACGAAAATAGTGGCGTCGGTCTCCGCGCCCCGACTGCGGGTAGTCCGTCCGGTACTTGCCTACTCGTCGTCGACGAGGACTTCGACCGGTTCGCCCGAGTCGTCGCTTCCGCCGTCTCCGCCATCGCTTCCCTCCTGCCAGAGCAGGACGGCGGCGAGGCCGACGACCAGCCACGAACGCCAGTTCGCGAGGTTGAGCGTGTAGCCGACGCCGAACGGTTTCTCGACGAGCATCCCCTCGCCCGGTTGCCAGTACGACGAGAGTAGCCGCCCGATGCTCGGTCGATCGAAGTTGTACGGAATCCCGAGAATCTCTCCGGAAGTCGGTTTGTCTGCCATGATTGCTGATACGACGTGGGGTATCAAGAGTATTGTGTGCCGGCGCGTGCCACGCGAGCGTCGTCAGCGATCGTCCGTGCTCGTAACGGCTCGTGTTCGAAAGGCGGGCCGGACAACCGGCGGTCAGATCGGAGTCACCCGCCGACGTAGCGGCCCCGTCCCTCGACGTCGCGGAGTCGCTCCAGCACGCGCGCCTCGCCCGCGTCCCGGTAGGCCGCGAGGAACGCCTCCCGGAGCCGTTCGGGCTCGCTTGCGGTCCCGACGAGGCTCTGATCGAAGACGTGTAAGTCCATCGCGTAATCCTCGACGTGGTCGGTGTGATACCCCAGGCCGAAGTCGATGAGGTAGGTTCGGCCGGCCGCGGGGGACGTCCCGTCGCTCTCGACGCGAACGTTGCGCGTCGTCGGATCGCCGTGTACGAAGCCGGCCTCGTGGATCGCAGCGAGGTACCGCCCCACGTCTCGGACGAAGTCGACGGCGAGTGCGTCGCGCAGGTCGCGCTCGCCGACGAACTCGAAGGCGATCGTCGCGGCGTAGGGGTCGACGTCCCTGATGACCGGCGTCGGGACGCCGACCTGCCTGGCCTGACTCGTCAGGCGGGCCTCGATCGCCGTTCGCTCCCGTCGGAGCCGCTCGTCGAGGTCGGGGTGTCGGTAGGGTTTGGGTAGCCGTCGCTTTTCGACGCGACCGGCCTCGCGGTCGACGGAGACGACGGCCTCGGCGCCGTCGATGACGCCGTCGGACGGCGCCGGCTTGACGGACGTCGCCTCCGCGTCTTCGCGCCAGGTCACGTCCACTTCGTCCGGGCGAAAGTCCGGGTCGACCCGCGAGTCCTCGATAGCGAGCGTCTGCCCGGCGGCGTACATCTTCGCGCCGAGGACGGCGATCATGCCCGCGTTGTCCCGGAGGAATCGGGGCTCGGGGGCGTGGAAGGTCGCACCCCGCTCGGCACACATCGTCTCGAGCATCTCGCACAGCCGGTCGTTCTGACCGACGCCGCCGCCCAGGACGAACTCGTCGCTCCCGGTCAGCGACAGCGCCCGTTCCGAGACCTCGGTCAGCATCGCGAAGACGGTCTCTTGCAACGAAACGCAGACGTCCTCGACCGGCGTCCCCTCGTCGTACTCGGCTTTCGCCGCCGACATGATTCCGGAAAAGGAGAAGTCCATCCCCTTTACGACGTAAGGAAGGTCGACGTACTCGCCGTCTTCGGCGGCGGCCTCGACCTTCGGTCCGCCGGGGTGAGACCAGCCGACGTGACGGGTGAACTTGTCGATCGCGTTACCGACGCCGGTGTCCATCGTCTCGCCAAGGACGCGATAGCGGCCATTTCGATACGCGAGGAGATGGGCGTTGGCGCCGCTGGCATTCAGGCAGACCGGGTCCGAAAACTCGGCGGTGTGTCGGCCGATTTCCAGGTGAGCGATCATGTGATTGACGCCGACCAGCGGCACCGCGAGCGTCTGGGCGAGAGCGCGGGCCGCCGTGGCGACGATCCGCAGACAGGGTCCTAATCCCGGACCGCGCGAGAACGCGACGGCGTCGATCGGCGCGGCGGCCGATTCGTCCGCAGTTGTCGAACCGCCGGCTCCCGTCGCTTCGCCGGTCGCCGACTCGCCGCTTTCGGCCTGCAACTCGCGGGCGTGATCGAGGGCCGTCTCGACGACCGTCGGGATCGCCCCGTGCATGTGCTCTGCGGCCTCTCGCGGGTGAATACCGCCGCTTTCGGGCTGGTAGGCGTCGCTCTCGATGAACGTAGAATCGGTCTCGGAATCGTAGACGGCGGCGCTGGCTGCCCAGGCCGTGCCCTCGATTCCGAGGACGCGCAACTCACGGCTCACGGGTCGCACCGCTCCCCGTTCCCATTTCTCCGATGCTCCTCGCTCGCGCTCGGAGCATCGCACTCACTCCCACTCGGTGTAGCCGCACTTGCCGCAGTGGCGGCGGTCGCCGTGGTCGGCGAGATAGGCGTCGCCACAGCGCGGACACTCCTCGCGTTCGACGGTTCCGTCGTCGGCGTAGAGTTCGTGTCGGGGCATCTCAGGCCTCCTCCGCCTCGGCGTCCTCGCTCTCGGCCTCGGCCTCGACGTCGACGCCGATCTTGTTGCGGTCTAACATGTGGTCCTGCTCGACGTCGATCGCGGCGTCTGCTGTCTCGTAGACCTTCGCCGTGCCGACGGTCTTTCGCATCCCGAACTTGGTGTCTAAGTTGCGGACGACGACCTCGTCTGCGTCCTTGTTCAGCGTCGCGGCGAGACTGTCACGCACCTGGAGCCGGGAGGGCGTGGCGTCGTCGTGGTTCAGTTCGAACGTAACGTCCGTGCGATGCAACATCGGGTTCTCGTCTTCCTCGATGATATCGACGTCCATGATGTCACTCAGTTACCTTACTATCCCCCTGTCGGCGCTAAAAGGATTTCGAACCGGTCACCCTGTCTGGACGACCATCCCCCGCGGAACCTGCGACTCGAACGCCTCGTCCCACTCGATCGGAACCGCTTGCCACTCGTCCCCGAAGTCAGTCGTTCGATAGAGCCCGCGGTTGTTCGCGCCGTAGACGACGCCCGGTTCGCTAGTTGTCGCGAAGACGGTCCGGACGACGCCTTCGCCTGTCGGGAGGCCGGTCCCCTCGAGGCGCTGCCAGGCGTCCTCGCCGCGCAGGCGATAGACGTACGACTCGGCCGTTCCGTGACGGTGAGCCCGCGACGCACCGGATGCACTCGAAACGAGGACGCTCCCCGGCTCGGCTGGATCGGCCACGACCGACCAGCAGTAGCGGCGGTCGAGCCCGACCTGTGGCTGCTCCCACGTCTCCCCGGCGTCGGTCGAGCGCGCGAAGCCGTCGCCCGCGGCGGCGTAGACGAGTCCGTCCCGGTCCGGGTGGGTCTCCAGGCTGTGGTTGTCCCGTCGAGAGCCGTCCGGTCGTTCCCGCCAGGTCTCGCCACCGTCGGTGCTCAGGACGAACGCGCCGGCTTCGATGCCGACGTAGAGGCGGTCCGGGTCGAACGGGTCGACCTCGACCCAGCGGACGTGATGGGTGTCGGGCCGCGGCGGGAAGAACCACTCCGGTTCGGACGGCAGGTCGGCGATGCCCTCGAGGTGCGTCCACGCGTCCCCGCCGTCGGTCGAGCGGTACAGCCGACTCGGTTCGGTCCCGGCGTAGACGACGTCGGGGTTGTGTGGCGAGATCGCGAGCGCGGTCACCGGGTCACCGCCACCGACGTCGAGTCGATCGACGGTTCCGTCAGCAACCCGCAGACAGCCGTCCTCGAACGTCCCGACGAAGACGGTGGCCGGGTCGTCGACCGGCCCGGTGACGCACTGGAGGCGACCGGCATCGAGCGCCGTCGACGCCGCGGTGGCGCCGTCGTCCGTCCGCTCGATTGTCAGGAGGTGGTCCTCCAGGGCAAGGTGAACGGTGGTCATATGTCAGAGTCCGTTTTCCGACCCAATGGCTCTTGTGTCGGCTCTCGCCGCAAACCGGGGGTGCGACGATCGTTTGAGTTCGGCCAGCGACGGTGCCGGATCAGTCGTCGTCGGTCGCGGGCGCGCTCACCGGTTCGACGCGCTGTCCGCGCGGCCCCTCGAGGTCCACGGCGGGTAACAGGTCCCGGAGGTACTGTCCGGTGTATGAGTCGTCGACGCGGGCCACTTCCTCCGGCGTCCCCTTCGCGACGAGTTCGCCGCCGTTCTCTCCGCCCTCGGGACCGAGGTCGACGATGTGGTCGGCGTTCTTCACCAGATCGAGTTCGTGCTCGATGACGACGACGGTGTTGTCGTTGTCGGTCAGGCGGTGGAGGACGTCGATCAACTTGCGCTCGTCGGCGGAGTGCAGTCCCGTCGTCGGCTCGTCGAGCAGGTAGAGCGTGTTGCCCGTGTCGCGCTTGCCGAGTTCCTCGGCGAGTTTGATCCGCTGGGCCTCGCCGCCCGAGAGGGTGGTCGAGGGCTGGCCGAGGCGCATGTAATCGAGTCCGACGTCTTTTAGCAGCTGAAGTCGACGCCGGATCTGGGAATTCGCCTCGAAGAAGTCGTAGGCCTCCTCGACGCTCATGTCGAGGACGTCCGAGATCGTCTTGCCCTTGTAGGTGACGTCGAGGGTGGCGTCGTTGTACCGTTCGCCGTTGCACTCCTCGCAGGGGACGTAGACGTCCGAGAGGAAATTCATCTCGATCTTGACGGTTCCCTGGCCGCCACACTCCTCACAGCGGCCGCCCTTCACGTTGAAGGAGAACCGACCGACTTCGTAGCCGCGCTGTTTCGAGAGCGACGTCTCGGCGAACAGCTCTCGGACGTGATCGAAGACGTTCGTGTAGGTCGCCGGGTTCGATCTGGGGGTGCGTCCGATCGGCGACTGGTCGATCAGGCGCACCGTCTCGATCTCGTCGATCCCCTCGATGGCGTCGTACTCGCCGGGGACGACGCTCGTGTTGTCGTTCATCTCGCGGGCGAGCCCCTTGTAGAGGATGTCGTGTATCAGGGTCGACTTGCCGGAGCCGGAGACGCCGGTGATCGCCGTAAAGCACCCGAACGGCAGGTCGACGTCGAGATCGTCGAGGTTGTGCTGGCGGGCGCCTCGGATGGTCAGGTGGCCGTCGCCCTCCCGACGCGTTTCCGGGACCGGGATCTGTTTGCGCCCGGAGAGGTAGTCGCCGGTGATCGAGTCCTCGCAGTCCTTGACCGCCTCGATGGGCCCGTTAACGACGACCTCGCCGCCGCGCTTGCCGGGACCGGGCCCCATGTCGACGATCGTGTCCGCCCGGCGCATCGTCTCCTCGTCGTGCTCGACGACGATCAGCGTGTTGCCGAGATCGCGCAGTTCCGCCAGGGTGTTGAGCAGGCGGTCGTTGTCGCGCTGGTGGAGCCCGATCGAGGGCTCGTCGAGGACGTACAGCACGCCGACGAGCCCGGCACCGATCTGGGTCGCCAGCCGGATGCGTTGGCTCTCGCCGCCCGAGAGCGTCGACGCCTCCCGGTCTAGCGTGAGGTACTCGAGACCGACCTCGCACATGAAGCCGAGTCGGGCGCGAATCTCTTTGAGAATCTCCTCGGCGATCACTCGCTCGCGTTCGGTCAGATCCGCCTCCATCGACTCGAAGTGATCGAGCGCGTCGCCGATCGACAGGCCGTTGATCTCGGTGATCGCCGTGTCGTCGACGAGAACGGCGCGCGAGGCCGGCTTCAGGCGGGTCCCGTCACAGGCCGGACACGCCGTCGCCGACATGTAGTCCTCGATGTGCTCGCGCGTCGAATCCGAATCCGTCTCGAGGTATCGACGCTCCAGGTTCGGAATGACGCCCTCGAACCGCTTTCGCTTCCGACGGGTGCCGCTGCTGGTCGAGCGTTGGAAGAGCACTTGCTCGGTCGTCCCGTAGAGGAAGGCCGACTGGATCTCCGGAACGAGATCCTCGTACGGCGTCGACAGCGAGACGTCGAAGTGATCGGCGACGGCATCGAGTCGCGTCCGGTAGTACGACCGGGTGTAGCTCCAGGGTTCGAAGACGTGTTTCAGCGGCTTCGATGGGTCCTGGATCACGAGATCCTCGTCGATCTCCTTGGTCTCGCCGAGGCCCTCACACTCCGGACAGGCACCGTGGGGCGAGTTGAACGAGAAGCTGCGCGTCTCGATCTCGGGGATGTCGATTCCGCAGTGGGTGCAGGCGAGTTCCTGAGAGAACTCGACGACGAGGCGCTCGTCGGCGTCGGTCGCGTCGTCGGCACCGTCGTCCGCCTCCGTCGTCGAACCGAGGTCGCCGGTCCGGCGGGCCTCTTCGCCGAGGTCGGTGGCGGCCGCCTCCGGCGGATCGGGCAGGATCAGCTTGAGGACGCCGTCGGCCTCGTCGAGGGCCGTCTCGACGCTGTCGACGATCCGCGGGCGATCCTCGGGGCCGACTTTCACGCGGTCGACGACCACGTCGACCGTGTGGTCGTAGTTTTCGTCCAGGTCGGGCCGGTCCATGGTGAGGTCGTGTTCCTCGCCGTCGACCTCCACGCGGGCGTAGCCGTCGGCGACGAGTTCGTCGAACAGGTCCTCGAATGCGCCCTTCTGATCGCGCACGACCGGCGCGGCGAGCTTCAGACGGGTCCCCTCGGGTAACTCGAAGATGCGCTCGACCATGTTCTGGGCGCTCTGTTCGCCGACTTCGCGACCGCACTCGGGACAGTGCGGCGTGCCGACGCGAGCGTAGAGCAGGCGGAGGTAGTCGTGTAGCTCCGTGACGGTACCCACCGTCGATCGAGGGTTGTTGGCCGCGTTCTTCTGGTCGATCGAGATTGCGGGTGAGAGCCCTTCGACGGTCTCGACCTGGGGCTTGTCCATCTGGCCCAGGAAGTTCCGGGCGTACGCGGAGAGACTTTCGATGTAGCGTCGCTGCCCCTCGGCGTAGATAGTCTCGAAGGCGAGCGAGGACTTGCCCGAACCCGAGAGCCCGGTGACGACGGTCAGGGACTCCCGGGGAATCGAGACGTCGAGGTCTTTCAGATTGTGCTCTTGTGCGCCGCGGACCTCGATGTGCTCGGCGGTCATCTATGCAGTTGCCAGCGCTCCAGACGCATAAGGGCTGTCGGTTCGAGATGGCACCGAAGTGAAAGTGATCGAGTCGGTCGATCGACGGCGCCCCTCGTCGTCGACCGGCGATATCTGACTCGAAACGACGATCGACGCACCGATCCCGTTCGTCCGTTCCATCCGGTACCCATCGACCGGTGTCGGGACTCGGCGAGCAATCGCGCGAGGGGTGGTTAGATCTCGCCTCGCAGGACGACCTGGTCGCCGACGTGATCGAGCATCTCCTCGGTGACCTCGTAGTCCTCCTCGTCCTCGCCCTCCCAGCCGATCGTCGCGAGGGTCTGCTCGAGGACGCTCGGGTTCGGGTCGACGGCCGCCCTGCTACCGTCGACGGCGGCGACGATTCCCAGTTCCTTGCCGGCCGCATCGACGACGATCTTGCCGACCTCGTCGTCGGTCAGTGTCGGGTTCACACGTGTGGTCCGTGGGTCCGCAAAATAGGTTTCCGCCCCGCAGGTGCCGGCAACCGACCCACTACGTAACGGCCGGCTCCGTGCCGTCGGGTCACTTCTCCTCGACCGGAACGATCGTCACCGGAACGTCTGCCATCCTCGCGAGTCGATCGGCCGTACTTCCGAGCAGTGCGCCGGCGACCCCGTCGGCACCGCGCTCACCGACGACGATCAGGTCCGCGTCGGCTTCGTCGGCGTACGCTAGGAGGGCTTCCGACGGTCGGCCGCGACGGACGTCGCCCGTGAGTTCGACGTCCTCGCCGTCGTAGACGCCGACGATCTCGTCGACGAGGTCCTCGGCCGCACGGTTGAGGTCGTCGACTTCGCTCGTCCCGAATTTCATCGGGTTGTCCGAGGTTTCGACGACCGTGACGACGTGCACCGTCGCACCGACGGCCGCTCCCAGGGAGATGGCGTGGTCCACGGCCGCCCCGGCCCGGTCACTTCCGTCCGTCGCTGCCAGAATTACGTCGTACATGCGCGAGCCTACGTCACGAAGCGACGTGATAGTTCTGTACTCGTCGATGGTTTGTGTTCGTATTCGATCGCACTTTGTACTCCATCACGCGGCGAGGCATCGGACTGGACCACCGGTGGAAATACTGGTCGCCGCCGGCGATCACCGACGCCGCTGGGGGAGCAAGAAAGTACTTCACGAGATACGAAAGTAGTACTACTATGACACCCGGGGAGAGAGCCGAGACGGCGGCCCTGGCACCGGACGACGCCTTCGCCGTGCTGGCCGACGAAACCCGATTCGAGATCATCCAGTCGCTGTGGGAGCTGTACGAACCGGACGATCCGTCCAACATCGTCAAGTTCGGCGACCTGTACGAGGGAGACAACGGCGTCTCGTTTTCGGAGCTGTACGATCGCGTTGGCTACGGCGACACGGGCAACTTCAACTACCACCTCGAACGACTGATTCCGCACTTCGTCCGTCGAGTGGACGGGGGCTACGAACTCACCGAGACCGGTTTCGAAATAGCTCGCGCAGTAGTCGCCGGTACGGTCAGCGAGCGACCGCAGTTCGACGCCGCCGAGATCGACGAAGCCTGCCCTCGCTGTGGCGATCGGGTCGTCGTCTCCTACGAAAACCACCACATAAACGTCTCCTGCAGCAACTGTCTGGGTCTCTGGCAAAACGGCGCCGGCGACGACGGCGTTTTATTCACGTTCGCCTTCCCGCCGACGGGGCTGTCGCGACGAACGCCGACGGAAGCGTTTCACGCCACGCTCGCGTACAACCTCAACCGCGTCCGATCGTTCGTTCACGGCGTCTGTCCCGATTGCTCGAGCGTGGTCGACGCCTCACTCGACATCTGTGAGCATCACGAACCGGTGGAGGCCGGCGGCTGTCCACGCTGTCACCGCCAGCACCGGATCGAAGTCGGCGAGGTCTGTGGCCAGTGTAAATCGGTCGCCCGCGGCCCGCTCACGATCGCGATCTTCGCCCATCCAACGGTGACGTCGTTCCTGCACGATCACGGCGTCGTCCACCACTTCGCTTCGTGGGATACCTTCCAGTTGGCCCAGCAGGTCTCCGAAGACCTGCTCGAGACCGATCCGGTTCGAATCCAACTGACCGTTCCATGCGACGACGATCGGTTACAACTGACACTCGACGAATCGCTCGAAGTCGTCGACGTCGTCGAGCGACTGTCAGTGAGCGGATAGTACGACGATACAGTTATCGCCTCGACAGTAATATCATACAGGTTATACTTATCGTCGCACCAACTCGAGTAGTCACCGATGTCTGATGGGGTATCCCGACGACGCACACTCGCACTGCTTGGAACGACGACGGCAGCTACTGTCGCCGGCTGTTTCTCCGACGACGATGCAACAGACGACGGCTCCGGCGAAATCGGTTCGCGCTCGGGTGCCGAGAGCGATGCCGAGGTCGAGGACACCGGTCCGGCCCCGGATGACGTGACCTACGGCGACGTCGTCGAATACGAGTCGTCGTTCGCCGTCGACCTCGTCATCACCGGCGAGATGGCGGCTACCGGGACGCAGGTCGTCTACGAGGGCGATTACCGCGTCGAAATCGAAGAAGAGGACGGGCAGGTCGTCGAAATGTACGGCATCGACGGCCGGCACTACATCAACGTGATGGGCCACTGTGATCCCGATAGTCGCGACGCAGAGCAGGGACAATACGTCGACGCCGACCAGGAACCGGATGCGAGCATGGCGTCGCTGCCGGCAGTCGGGACGGCGTCGATCGGCGGCGAGGAGGTCTACGTGTTCGAGGACGGACTGGACACGATATACGTCAGCGTCGACACCGGCTATCCGGTTCGAATCGAAGGGCCCAACACGCAGGCGGACTTTCACTCCTGGGGTAGCACCGAACCGATCACGCTTCCCGACGACTGTGCCTGATCCGGTCGGCGGTTGCGGACCGCCGAATTGTCGGTGAAATCATCGTTGGTGTTTTCGCCGTCTGTCGGTCGGAGACTGAGCGCCTGAGAGCTCAACCAACCGTCGAGCGTCGGCGCCGCTGTGTCGATCCACTTCTCGCATCTAGTCAACGATCGAACTGTACGTCGATATAGCAATTCACGCAACAGTATTATCATACAGATTATACTTATTGGTCGACTCTTCAAACCCCTGTTCGATGCGTAATGTCCACGGAGAATAACAGCGAACCCGAACCGAGCGGTCGAGACGTGCCTGCGGGAGTCGACTCATCGGCCAGTGCGGACGAAAAACGACCTATCGACCGAACCATGGCACCCACTACCGCAAAACCTGACGAGATAGACGACAGACTCGATCGACTCGAATCGGTCGTCGAAACGCAGCAAGAGCTGATCGAGGAACTAGCAAACCGTAACGAGACCCAGCAGGAGACGATTGCGCAACTCGAAGAGACAACGGACGAGCGAACGAACCGCGACGATGCGATCGGATTCCCGGCGGTCAGCAGACGGTCGGCACTGGCCGGTCTCGCGGGTCTGGCCGGTCTGGGGGCGATGTCCTCGTCGACCAGCGCGGCAACCCCACAGGGGCAGGTCGGTACCGAAGATCGCCCGCTCAGTGCGTTGCACACGGCCGACCTCGTGGCCTCCGAGATTATCGCTGAAACCGACGCCGACGCCGCCGACACGGCTGCGATCGAAGGGCGGGCGACGGCGGCTCTCGGTGAAACGTACGGGATGTGGGGTATCACGGACTCCGAGAGCCAGGACGCTTACGGGGTCAGGGGGACGGCGACCGCCAGCAGCGGATCGTCAGTAGGTGTTGGCGGGACGACGATCGCCACCAATGACGGTGCGGCCGGCGTCAAAGGTCACGCAGCCACCTCGGAAGCCACGGCTGATACCAAAGGTGTCGAAGGAATCTCCGCCGCGGACGCGGACAATTCGGTTTCGCCCGAGATCATTCCCGCTGGCGTGGAAGGGAAAGCCACCGGAGAAAACACCACCCACGGGGTGAGGGGACGCACGGAATCCAACACCGGGCGGGGCGTTATCGGGATGACTGTCTCCGACGCCTATGACCACAACACGTATACCGGTTCGGGTGTCGGCGTCTGTGGCGTTACGGATTTGAGCAGTGACGACGATGACGTGTCGGACGCCGGCGGCGTCTTCGGGCTGGCGACAGCCGATAGCGGCGTGGCGTACGGTGTCCTGGGTCGAAACTATTCGCCGGAAGGGTGGGGCGTCCGCGGGATGGACATGTCGGGAACCGGTCACGGGGTCTACTCGCACGGTGACAGCAAAACGGATGGTGATCACGAACTAACCGGCGAACTCACGTTCTCCGACGAAACGCCACAACGAACCGCCGGTCCGATCGCGAAGGGATGGATCAACAGCGATGGATCGATCCAGAACGCCGTCAACGTCAGCGAAGCCGAGTGGAACGAAAGCGAGAAGCGCTACCGGATAACCATCGCGAACGAGTCTTACTTCTACGACGAGTACGTGACCGTCGTCACACCGCTGACGCACGTACGCCCCCGAACCACGAGTAACGGAGGCGAACTCATCGTCGAATTTTACGACAGCGACGGCAATAACGTCCAATCCGGATTCCAGCTCGTGACACACGAGCTACCGTCGGGCGTGGAGACGACAGCAGCCGACGCCAGAACCGGTGACGGAACTGACGACGGTGTAGACGACGAGCGGGCGTCGTCGAGTACGGTCCAGACGGCAGGTTCCAATGCCTGATCGACGGGTCGGTGTAACCCGATCGGCTGCGGCGATCCTCGCCGTCGTACTCGCTCTCGGGCTCGTGGTCGCCGTTCCGGGGACGGTGACGGCCGAATCGAGCGTCGTCGACCTCGAGTGCACCGCGGGCGACGGGGGCGGCCCCGTCTACGTCGCCGACTCGGGCCTCGGGGTCGTCGATAACGACTCCGCCCCGGACGAGGCCTATCCGTCGTTCCCGGACAACGAGACCGTCCACCTGGGCGACGACGGCTATCCGAACGTCACGTTCAGCGCGGGCGGCGACGCCGAACTCCGACTGGAGAACCGGACGACCGAGCGGCTCTGTCTCGCCGCGGTGGACGCGACGGACCACGAGATCCTGATCGATCCGGCCAACCTGTCCGCCGTCACGGTGAACGGTTCGGCGAACGGATTGGCCTTCGGTTCCCTCGACTTCGACGTTGACGACGTTCCCGAGATGGTCTACAACGCGAGCGATACGATCGCGCTCACCATCCACGACACCGGCCTCGACGAGGGCGATTCGATCGCGATCGAGAGCCTCGGTTCGGACGCCATCGACGTGGAGTTAGACGCCGGCTCGAACGGCACGCTCTCGGTGGAGCTCCCGGCCGGCGACCACCGGTTGACGCTCTCGACGGCGTCGAGCGGCGGCGGTCTCCCGGGTCTCCCGCCACCGCCGCCGGACGACGAGCCGGCAACGTTCGAACTTTCGGAACTCGCGGTCGAGCCGACCGAGATCGAGGTCGGGGAGCAAATCGCGGTGTCGGCGATGGTGACGAACGTCGGCGACGAGACCGGTTCGCACGCGGTGGAACTGTTGGTCGACGGCGAAGTGGTCGCCGAAGAGAGTGTCTACCTCTCCGGCGGAAGTTCCGAGGCGGTCGCATTCGACACCG
>SLIS01000322.1 GCA_007135505.1 Halovivax sp. | reverse complement strand
TCGCGAGCCAGAACGCGCCGAGGGTCGTGGGGTCGGGTTCACCGGCGAGGATGCGCTGGAACGCCTCGCGGGCCTGGGCCGACGTCATGTCGTCGGCCGACTTCGGACCGGAGCCGACCACGGCGGTCATGAGTCGTTTCAGGGGCCACTCCCCGAACTCCTGGGCTGGCGTGGACATGTTTGACGGTTGGGTCGGTCGGCGCAAAAGACTCCCGTTTTTGGCGGGCGAGGTTGGCGGCGTTCGGCGGGCGAAGGGGCAGCTTTCGTCGAGCGGACGCGTCGCTCCCGAAAGGGCTACCTGCGAACTGTTCCAACGGGGAGTAATGAGCGAACAGTCGGGCGACTGGCGCGAGGACCTCGACGCGGTCGACGCCGCGCTGATCGACGGCTATCAGAGTGACTTTCCGGTCGTCGAGCGGCCCTTCCGCACCCTGGGTGACGAGCTCGGGGTCGACGAGGACGAAGCGTTCGAACGAGTGAGGCGCCTCCGTGAGACCGGCGTCTTCCGCCGGTTCGGCGCGGTGTTGAACCCGCCGGTAATCGGTTCCTCGACGCTCGCGGCCCTCGAAGTGCCCGAAGATCGGTTCGACGAAGTCGCTGCAGTCGTCAACGGCTACCGGCAGGTCAACCACAACTACGCCCGGGATCACGAGTGGAACATGTGGTTCGTGGTAACTGCCGGTTCCACGGAGACCCGCGATTCGATCCTCACCGAGATCGGGGAGCGAACCGGTCTCGAGGTGCTCGTCCTGCCGATGCTGACCGACTACTACATCGACCTCGAGTTCCCGGTCGTCAACGACGACCGCTTCGCCCGCGAATCACTGGCGGCCGAGACCGACGCCTCGGCGACGCGAATCAGCGAGGACGCCGCGGGCGACCTATCGGCGTTCGACGCCGGGCTCTTGCTCGCGATCCAGGACGGCTTTCCGCTCTCGAAAACGCCCTACCACGACATCGCAACCGAACTCGGGGACGACCTCGATCGGGACGTGTCGGTCGAGGCGGTCCTCGAAGCGGTCGACCGCCTGCGCGACGGTGGCTGCATCAAGCGCGTCGGCTGCATCGTCAACCACGTCGTGACCGGCTTCGACGCGAACTGCATGGTCGTCTGGGACGTCCCGGACGACCGGCTCGACGAGTGGGGCGAACGCGCCGGCTCGCTGCCGTCCGTGACGCTGTGTTACCATCGGCCGCGACGGCCCGAACAGGACTGGCCGTACAACCTCTTTACGATGATCCACGGCCGGGACCAGACGGCCGTCGATCGCGAGATCGACCGACTCGCCGCGGAGTACCTCCCGGTCAGTCACGAGCGGCTCTACTCGACGGAGACGCTGAAACAGACCGGCGCGCAGTACGAGGAGCTGCTCTGACCGGGCGACCCGTTCGAATCGCCGGCTTCTTCGGATCAGCCGGAATCGGTCGACCAGTCGGTGATTCGATCGAAGTCGCCGGGCGGGACCGGTCCGTCGAGCAGCGGGTCGTCCGTTTCGTCCATCCACTCGTGTAAGCGTTTGGCGAGTTCGTCGCGTTGTTCCCGGTAGCGCGGCTCGTTCGCGACGTTGTCGTGCTCGGTCGGCCCCTCTCTGAGGTCGTACAGTTCCTCGTAGGGCCGGGTGGGAACGCTGTAGGTCTCGCGCACCTCGCGACCGGCCTCGCTGGCGAAGATGTCCCGCGTGAGGTACACTTTCGGGAGGTGCCAGAAGTTGCGAATGTACTTGTACCGCTCGGTCCGGATCGCTCTCATCGGATTGTACATATCGTGCCAGGTCATCTCCGAAAAGAGGGCCTCGCGTGGGTCGTAGGATTCGCCGGCGAGGAGGGGTTCGAAGCTACGCCCGTTCAGATCGTCGGGGATGGGAACGTCGACGAGGTCGAGTAGCGTCGGGAGGACGTCCACGTTGCTCACGAGTTCGTCGTACGTGACGCCGGACTCGACGAGTTCGGGATGTGACATGAGCAACGCGGCTTCGATGCCCGGGTTGTAACACATCCCTTTCGCGCGCGGGAACGCGATGCCGTGTTCGGTCGTGAAGATCACCAGCGTCTCCTCGTCGAGTCCCGTGTCGACCAGACAGTCCCGCAGGCATCCGATCGCCTCGTCGACGGCGTAGATCATCCCGTGCATCTCGCCTAAGTCCTGGCGGATGCCGCGTCGGTCCGGAAGGTACGAAAGCGGCCGAACGTCCTCCGGGTCGTCGGCGTCGTAGTGGTCGGCCTCGAAGCCGTAGCGCCCGTTTTCCTCCTCGACGCGGTGGAGTTCGAAGAACCCCACGGAGGCGAAGAAGGGGGCGTCGAAGGCCTCCTTCTCCAGGAACGTCGTCACGACGTCGGTGACGTTTCGAGCGCGGTTGGCCTGGTGGACGGACGGGGAAACCCCCGGGTAGAGGTTGCCCTCCGAGTGGACGTAATCGTAACCGAGCCGGTCGGTGTCCTGCGTGATGTGCTGGAGCCCGAAGAGGTGGGTCTCGTATCCGCCATCGCCGAGATAGTGGGGGAGGATCCGTTCGTTGTCACGTAGTTCCCAGCTGCCGTGCGCCAGGCCCATCAGGCCGTTAACGTGCGGGTAGCAGCCCGTCATGAGGCTCCCGCGACTGGGCGAGCACTGCGGGGCCGTGACGAAGTGGTTGTCGAACAGCGCGCCGCTATCGGCGAGCGCGTCGATGTGTGGCGTCTCGACGTCGACGCCGTAACAGCCCAGATAACGGCCGAGGTCGTGGCAGTGAATCAGCAGAACGTTCGGCTTCGACGCGGGCATACGCCGGGTATCACGACCACGTGCAAAACGCTTGGCCGACGTGTCGGGCGCTGAAAATGGCGTTCGCGTCCCGAGGAGAGTTTTTATAGTCATTCGGCTGATCGATTCGACCATGCGAGCCGTCGTCTTCGAGGAGGTCGGGGAACCACTCGCCGTCGAAACGGTCGATCGCCCGGAGCCGGATCCGGACGGCGCCGTGATCGAGACGGTCGCCTGTGGCATCTGTCGGAGCGACTGGCACGCCTGGCGGGGCGACTGGGAGTGGCTCGGCGTCGTCCCGACGCCGGGGCAGATCTTCGGGCACGAACCGGTCGGTCGCGTCAGCGAGGTCGGCGAGAACGTCACCAGCGTGAGCGAAGGCGACCTCGTGACCAACCCGTTCAACCTGAGCGATGGGACCTGCCCGCACTGCCGGGCCGGACGGGCGAACATCTGCGAGAAGTCGGTGCCGATGGGATTCGCTCCGTTCCAGCAGGGCGCGTTCGCCGAGGCGTACCCGGTCCGGCACGCGGATCAGAACCTCGTCCGGGTGCCAGACGGCGTCGATCCCGTCGACGTCGCCGGGCTGGGGTGTCGATTCGCGACGGCCTTCCACGGCGTCGCCCACCGCGTCGGCGTGAACCCGGGCGACTGGTTCGCCGTCCACGGCTGTGGCGGGGTCGGACTCTCCGCCGTTCACGTCGCCGACGCGCTCGGTGCGAACGTGATCGCGGTGGACGTCCAGGCGACGAAACTCGAACGGGCCCGGGAACTGGGCGCCGACGAAACCGTCGACGCGAGTGTCGTCGACGACGTTCCGGGTGCCGTCCGTGAGCACGTCCCCGGCGGCGTCGACGTCTCCGTGGACGCACTCGGGATCGCCGAGACGGTCCACAACGCCGTCGACTCGCTCGCAAAGGGCGGTCGCCACCTCCAGATCGGCATGACCACCACCGACGAGGGTGGCGAAGTGGCGCTGCCGATCGACCGGATGGTCACCGAGGAGATCGAGTTCCACGGCGCGTACGGCATGCCGCCCCACGAGTACGGGGAGATCTTTCGCATGATGGACGGCGGTTCGATCGACCCCGGTCGCGTCGTGGGCGAGACCTGCAGTCTCGAGGAGATTCCCGACGTTCTGGAACGCCTCGGCGAGTACGACACGCTCGGCATTCCCGTCTGTACCGAGTTCTAGCCCTCTCCGCGCCGGGTCCGGAAAACCCGCACCACTCCAGGATAATGCGACCCGGGTTCGGACAACTCCTGTCCGGGTCCGGACAATCCGCGTTGCATCTGGGCCCCGGCCGGCACCGCCGGTTTCAAGGTCGCCGGTGGCAAGACGAACGTGATGAACGGCTTCGTCGTCGGTGGCGTCAGTTCCGGCGTCGGCAAGACGGTCGCGACGCTCGCCATCGCCCGGGCGCTGGAGCTGGTGGGCCACACCGTCCAGCCCGCGAAAGCCGGGCCCGACTTCATCGATCCCAGCCACCACGAGGTCGTCACCGGGACGCCCTCGCGGACGCTCGATCCGTGGCTCTGCGGCGTCGACGGCCTGCGTCGAAACTACCTCCGCGGCTCGGGCGACGTCTGCGTGGTCGAGGGGATGATGGGCCTGTACGACGGCGACGTCGCGAGCACCGCGTCGGTCGCGGCGAGCCTCGACCTTCCCGTCGTCCTGGTTGTCGACGCGAGCGCGGGGATGGAGAGCGTCGCGGCGACCGCCCTCGGGTTCGAGCGGTACGGTTCGGAGACCGGACGGGCCGTCGACGTCGCGGGAATCGTCGCCCAGCGAGCCCACGGGGGTCGCCACGAGGCCGGGATTCGAGACGCCCTCCCCGACGATCTCGCGTACTTCGGCCGGATTCCGCCGTCGCCGGACCTCGACATTCCCGATCGACACCTCGGACTGCACATGGGTGAGGAGGCGCCGCTTTCGGTCGACGCCCTCGACGAGGCCGCCGCAGAACTCGACGTCTCCGGGCTCTTCGACCTGGCGCGGGAACCGCCTGCTCCGCCCGAGTGGGAAGCCGACACCACGACAGACTCCACCGTCGACGCG
>SLIS01000130.1 GCA_007135505.1 Halovivax sp. | reverse complement strand
TCGTCCGGGTTTCGGTGAGGCTGGCGACTGGCCCTGGGACGCGACCACGGAGTAAGCAGCCCGGCTGTCCAGCAGTTCGATCTTTTTTGTCGCGTCAGCTGCCGTGTCGCACCGTCACCGTATCGGCGGCCGCGATCGCAGAGCGCTCTTTCGACAACGACTCGATCACGCACGCTCTGGCTGTCACCTACCCATCGCTCTCGGCCACATCCCGCTCGAAGCCGCCACAGAAGCACGACGCGAGGTAGTTCAGTGCCTGTCGGGTCGTAGTGGTGGCCGAGTCACAGCACTGCAGTTGCACCGGGGAGGCGAGCTGGGCAATACGTTCATACTTGCCATGCCACTATCACTGGCAATCGCGATCGTCTGAGCAACGACGACCGCTTCGAGGCCACCACACCCGACGAGCGCCTGTTTGCCGACACGGGCGTCCTCGGCCCACTCTCAGAACGCGCCGAGGTCCACGCCCGCAAGAGCCAGGAGCGCGAGCTCGCCACGGTTTTGAACGGGGTGCAGGAGGGGTACCTGCCGGCGACAGTCTCGGTGTACGGCCCGCCGGGCACCGGGAAGACGCTGACGACCCGGCGGCTGTGTATGGCGTTCGCTGACCGCACCGAGGCGTTCGGCGTCGAGCACGTCAACTCAAGGAGTGTCGGACGGTCTTTAGCGCGGCTGCCGAGCTGCTGGTCGCCTGTGGCGGCGAGCCATAGGGGCGTGCGTTGGGCTAGACGGCGTCTTCGAGGCACTGTAGGAGCGCCTCGAGCGTCCTCGCTGGGGTGGGGACTACTTCTCGCCGAGGACATCGGCTGTCTCCGGCGTGCTGTCGCCCGTCGTGTTTTCCCCAGGGATGTCGGCGTCTGTCGGAACCACGAGCCGTCGTTCGGTGGAGGAGAGCCCGTTCTTGCGCTGGGACTTCCGGTGGACCGCGAGGCGGTGTTTCGAGAGCTCGAGCAATGGAGTCCAGTATAATCTATAGTCCCTCTTTGCCCCGAATATTGTAACAAATAAAAAATTATATTTGTGTTGAATGTAACAGTCTAAATCGGGGATGAGACATGTCATCGAATAACGTGAGGTCTGAATCGGAGATCAACCACGTCGAGTACGGCACCGTCGAGCACGACGATCCGGGTCCAGCCGACGACAGCACATGGGATACGTTTGAGGCGGATAGCGCAACCGTCGCGTTCGACTGGGGATTTGAAGAGCCACCGACAGTCGTCATCGAACCGGCCGAAGACACGTCGGTCGGACTTCACCGGGCGATCAACGTCTCAGCAACGGGCTTCGACACGCGGTGGATGGTCTATGATACGGAGTCGGCTGCCGTTGACGGCCACTGGGCGGCGTTCGGATCCGCCAGCCAGAGTCGAGGTCACGAGCCCAGTGCAAGTGAGACACATATCAGACCGGGCGGACCGTGGCCGACTGAGACCCAAGAGCTGAACATCAACTCGTTACACGACTACGAGCAACTCGAGCGCGCGCTCGAGCGAATCGACCGGAAAGGCGGCGACCGGATCACCGTCGAATCCGTCGGCAAATCGAACGAAGGGCGCGACCTCTATCTCGCGACCGTCGGTGATGGGGAGACCGACGTCTTCCTGTTTGCCGAGCAGCACGCCGACGAGGCGACCGGCTGCGAGGCGCTGTTGAACCTGCTCGATACGCTCGCCGCTGGCGGCAAGTGGGCCGACGACCTGCTCGAGGAACTCACGATTCACGTGATGCCGCGGGCGAATCCGGACGGCGTCGAGTACGGTGAGCTCCGCCACCGGTTCAACGTGGACCCGAACGCACCCGCCAGGAGCCCGTCGGAGGGGATCTATACGGGCTACGACGGGGCCGGCATTGGCTGGGACGTCAACCGGTACCACTGGTTCGACTGGACCGAGAGTGAACTCTACCAGCACCGGCCCGACGACTACCCCGAGAATCCCGTCCCGGAAGCGCAGCTCCTCGTCGAGACGATCGGCGAGATCGACCCGCTCTGGGTCGCCGACTTCCACAACCAGTATCACTACGTGAGCGACGAGGGCGAGAACATCACCGGGTCGATCTACTGGCCGACGGCGCCGACGGCCGATCCCGACGCTCAGGCGCTCTCGAAACAGCTCTGTCGGGGTATCTACGACGACGTCGATGCGAGCGGATACGCGCAGCTCAGCCAGTTCCCGGGCGGCGACACCCGCGGGATCGCCCGCAACAGCTACGGCGAGCAGGGCATCGGCTGCGTCCTGATCGAACTGCGGGGCCAGACGGACGAGTTCGGCCAGAAATCCGGCGGCATGCTCATCAAAACCGCTTACGAGATGGCGGTGAGCATGCTCGAGCGAACGGCCGACGAGTCGGTTTTCGACATCGATACCGCTCTCGCTGAGGAGATTCCCGAGCGCGGCGACCGCTACCAGCGGACGTATCATCCCTCCGAGGAACTGGCGGCCGAACTCGAAGACGCGGAGCTTGAGCCGGACGAGTACCACGACTGCACCTGCTAACCATCATGACCGACGACACACACCCACCGACAGACGAAACGCACTCATCGACCGCAACGATCGACTCGTTCTCCCACCTCCCCCTCGAACGACGGCACGTGATCGCAAGCGCCCTCGCGGCGGTCGGCCTCGGTGCGATGGGGAGCGCCCAGGCCAGACACGATGGGGACAACCAAGGCCACGGACAGGACGGCATCGACGTGAAAACGGGGACCGTCTCGCATGAGAGTCCCGGCGCGGCCGACGACGGAACCTGGAACACGGTCGAGGTCGACCAGCAGTCGGTCTCCTTCGAAGAGCCGTTCGAGACGCCGCCGGTCGTCTTCATCGGTTCGACCAGCTATACCTCGATCGGGCTCTTCCGGGCGATCGACGTTACCGAAGAAGGGTTTGACTCCCGATGGATGGTCTACCGAAGCACCTCCTTTGCCGCCCCGGACGCCCAGTGGGTTGCGATCGGCCAATCATGAACGTGACACGACGCGAGATCGCGAGTTCGAGCGATCCGGCCGACGCCCATCCTTGGTACGAACTCGCCGTTGACGAAGAAGCAGGGACGTTGCGCATCGTTGACGAGGCCGACGGTGGCCTGACTGCGACGCTGTCAGACGGTGAGGAGACAATCGGCGACGGGGGCGCTCTCAGCCCCGACGGCGATCGGATCTGGGCGGTGACGCAGGCGGGAGAGCTAATCTCCTACACCCCCGCGACGCGGGATGTCCCACCGCTTCGGGCACACCTCGCCTGGTACCACGAGGCGACAGACACACTTGAGGTCCTCGAGTTCGTGGAACCGTAAGCGCCTTTTCGGCCGCTACCGTTGACAATCGCCGCCCGGACTGACATCGGGCAAACCGTTTCGAACGGCCTTATCACAGTCACCGCTGATAGCGTGCATACCAGACACCAGCGGCGAGGACGGCACTACAAAGTGCTGGCCAGCGGTCGGTACTCAGATAGAGGCCCGGCGACGGCGGGTGATAGCCGGTTACCGGCCAGAGGACCGCGTAGGCGTACCCCGAGGGGGTGAGCAAGAGGAGATCGAGCGCGTGGTGTGAGGCCATGCCCAACAGCAACAGTGCGCCGACACGCCGGCGGTATCCGGATGGAACTAGTAGCGTTCCGATCGCCACCGCCAGCAGCGAGCCGCCGAGGACGTGAAACACGCCCCAGTCAAAGGGGAGCCCGAGGACAGCCGTGAGCAGGTCGGCCGGCAGGAGGAGGTCCAGCCGGCTGAGATCGGGGATCATCGCGCCGATCATCGCCACCGTGACGAACTGTGGGGTCAGCCACTCGTAGCGCCATGACAGCAGCGTCGCGAGGATGTACGCAGCGAGGATATGGGTGAGCAGCTCAGCCATCGCGCTCACCCCCGATCGTCGCGGCGTCGTCCGAATCCGCCGTCTCGTCGCCGTCCTGTGCCGAGTCGCTCACAGCGGGTGCCGCCAGTACCGACGGCGAGGCGAGCACCGCACTGAGCGGCAGTCGTTGTTCGCGGGGGACGACCGTGAGCTGGTCGGGGTCGATCCGCCAGCCCGTGACCGCCCGGCCGAGCATCCAGACCGCGCCGACGATCGAGATCGCGTACATGTACGTCCACTCCCATGGCTCACGGGTGTAGGCACGGTCGGTGGCGAGCGTGTTCGCGTCGGTCAACGTCCCGTGGGCCGAGATCCGCTCGCCGACCACGGGCTCGTCGCCACGGACGATGGTGGCGTCCGCGCCCTCGAGGGTGACGAGCCAGGTCCCGTCCTCGGTGTCGAGTTCGGCGACGACGGGATCGGTCGCGACGACCTCGCCACCGAGGGTGACACGGTCGTCGACGTAGCTCTCCGGGGTCGGGGCGATGTCGTCCTCGGTCGGATAGTCGTTCAGTGCCGGGTTGTACGTGACCGTCCCGTACCAGAAGAACAGTCCACACAGAGCGCCCACGAGCAGGCCGAGGGCGAGCAGCCGCTTCCAGTGGTCGCCGAGACGCATTCACTCGTCACTGTCGGACGGGTTGGTTAACGATTCCGGAGTGCTCGACCGTCTCACGTGTTGGGAACCGAACCGTCGACCGGACGTTGGGCCAAGGCGTTCACAACGACGCAGTTGACGGGTTGTGACGGCAGCTATCGTGGGACTCTCTGTTCGCGTCGTGCGGTTCGAGCAGGTGTCCTCGGATGTAATAGCCCGCTCGAGACGGGTGGTCGTGGCTGTCGACCTCGAGAGCGCCCATCCAAGGATCGTTTTCTGGCTGCGATCACCGAACGTGGAACTTCGACCGAAGATCGGTGACCGGGCCGTCGTCCTCGGGCGAGTA
>SLIS01000269.1 GCA_007135505.1 Halovivax sp. | reverse complement strand
CGGCACCGGCGTGTTTACGCCCGGTCACGGCGCGAAGACGAAACAGTTGCTCTACGAGGAACTGGACGAGTCGATCCGGGCGACGTTCGACGACATTCGAGCACGGGTACTCACCGAGGCGCCACCAGACCTCCGTCGCGGCTGTCATCTCCAGGGGAACGAGTTCAACGTGACGATGAAGCCGAACTTCGAGACCGGATCAACGCAGGCCAGGGAGTTGATCGACGACGCCCTCGTCTACCTGCTCGATCTGCTCGCGGATGCGGTCGTCGGACAGTTCGAATCGTTGGATGGCCGGTTCGACGAGGCGGCGGAATCGTCAGACGGCTCCGCTACGCACCACCAGCTAACGCGAGCATTCTACGCGGACGACGATCCGGAGATCAGGGGCGTCCTCGAACGCCTCGGTGCGTATCCGCAGAGCGACCCACCGGAACCCGACGATCCCCTGACCGACGTGCTGGAACGTATCGATGTCGCCTACTACGAGGCGGACGCCGCCGAGATCGGCAGTCTCGAGTTGAACAAGGTCGTCGGCGTGGAACGCGCGCTCGACGTCCTCGGCGTTGGCGATCCCTTCGCGCTCGTGATGGGCGACTCGAAGAGCGACCTGCGGGTGATGGAGTGGGTCGCCGAACGCGACGCGGGAATCGCGGCGGCCCCGGCCCACGCCTCCGAGGCAGTCCTCGATCACGTGCTGGGGACCGACGAACTCGTCTTCGACGAGGGCAAGAGCGTCGACGTCCTGCGAACGATCGACGCGATGAACGAACTCGCGCGGATCGCGTGAGCCGTCCCGACGAGAATCGTCAGGTGCCCGGTGTCGGCCGGCGATTCCCGCAACTGGGCCACGTCCTGGTACGGATCCACGATACTTTTCTTTGGGCTCCCCGAACCGGCGAGTATGACTCTTACGGACGAGCAGCGCGCTGTTCGGGACGTCGTTCGCGAATATGCGCGCGAGGAGATCCGCCCGACGGCGCGCGAGGCCGACGAGACACAGACCTTCCCGGAAGCCGTTTGGGACGGGCTGGCGGAACTCGATCTGACCGGGTTGACTGTCCCCGCGAAGTACGGGGGCTACGACGCCGAACCGGTGACTGCGAGCATCGTCAACGAGGCCGTCGCGTACGGGTCACTGTCCGTCGCGACGGCCCTGTCAGTTCACAGCCTGGCCACGTCGTGTATCGCCACATTCGGCTCGGAGGCCCAGCAGGAGCGCTGGCTCCCGGAAATGGCCGAGGGGCGTCCCGTCGGCGCGTTCGCGCTCTCGGAGCCCCACGCCGGTTCGAACCCGGCGGCCATGACCACTGAGGCCCGTCGGGAGGGCGACGAGTACGTGATCAACGGCGACAAGCAGTGGATCACGAACGGCGACCGCTCCGGGGTCGTCATTCTGTTCGCGAAGACCGACCGGTCGGATCCAAACACCGTCACCCAGTTTCTCGTCCCCAAGGACGTCGACGGCCTGACTGTCGGCGAGAAGGAGGACAAACTCGGTCTCCGGGCGAGCGATACGACCTCGCTCACGTTCGACGACGTGCGAATTCCGGTCGAAAACCGCTTAACTGAGGAAGGGCGGGGCCTCTCGGCGGCGTTCGAGATCTTGACTGGTGGCCGCGTGGCCATCGCCTCTCAAGCGGTCGGCCTGGCGGATCACGCCCTGGAGGAGGCGATCGAGTACAGTCAGGAACGTGAGCAGTTCGACGGTCCGATCGCGGACATCCAGTCAGTCCGACACAAGATCGCCGAGATGGCCACCCGAACCGAGGCGGCCCGCCAGCTCACCCGTCACGCGGCCCGACGGCGGGCGGCGGGAGACGGCGCAATGGTGGCGAGCATGGCGAAGTACCTCGCGAGCGAGGCCGCGATGGACGTCACGAACGAGTCCGTCCAGGTCCACGGCGGCTACGGCTACGTCAGCGAGTTCGAGGTCGAACGCCTCTACCGGGACGCAAAGATCACCGAGATATACGAGGGGACGACGGAGATACAGAAGACGGTGATCGCCCGGCACTTGCTCGATTAGCGCTGCGTGATCGAGCCATACAGCGATCAGGGGAGCGTTCATTCGAACGGCCCCGATCGAGGTCGACCGCTGATCTGTGCTCTCACCCCTAATCGATGGGGACGGATTCATCCCGGTCGTGGTGCCAGGCTTCCAGACAGTGCTCGCTATCGAAGTAGTATAACGCGAGCGACCCATCCGCCTTACGTCGTTTCGTGATGGGGTGCCAATCACTCGTATCGATCACGGTTCCGCAGTACGCACAGCGTCTAGCAGCGGCTTCGGGTCGACCGGCCGAGGGAACGATCGGTGGCTCCCGTTCACTCATGGGTCACCTCGGCGGGTACAGGGATACTGCCTCCGTTGCACTGGCAGGTGAGTGTACTCGTCGACAGCAATCGCTCTTCGGGTCGAAGGGCGTGTCCTGTCGTGTGATGCCGTCGCGACGGCATCTCAGTGCCCGCTCGGTGCGACCGGTTTCGGCCGTCGCTCGGTCGTCGCCGGTAGTGTCACGGTAACTTCGCTGTCGCTACGGACCGTCACCCGGCAGTCAGCCATGGCGAACTGGAGGTTCAGTGGAGTCGGTGAGCCGACCGCAGGCTGAAACAGGCGGTCCAGTGCGTCGGGATCGACCGCGGTATAGAGTGGCTCCAGGTCGAGTGGCTCGACGCCTTTTGCCTCGGCTACCGCGGAAATGACTGTCTCACTGAGTTGCCCGTCACGGCAAACCGTTCTGACTTCCTCGGATACGGTGTCGGTCATCGTTGCTATCTACGCCCACGAGCGGACGCTGGATAGGGACTCCTCCAACACCAGATGGACACTCGAGTCGACGTCACTACGTGTATTGGATACTGTCGGGAGCAACTCACTGCGGACTTTCAGCCGCTGGTGCGCTGATTCGACGTGGCGATACGGCTATCTCGCTCTCGCTCCTACGCGCACCCGTGACCGAGTACGACGCAGTCGTCTACGACCTGGACGGCACCCTGGTCCGCCTCGACGTCGACTGGGACGCCGTCGCGACCGCGGCCAGAACCGTCTATCGGCGTGCGGGCGAAGATCCACCAGCGGCCGACTCGTGGGAATTGCTCACGGCAGCGGATCGAATCGGTCGGCGCGAGGAGATCGACGCACGTATCGCCGAGCACGAACGTGCCGGTGCGCGTTCGTCCACCCGACTGCCGCTCGCGGCGGACGTACCGGACCGATCGGTCCCGGTCGGCGTTTGCTCGCTGAACTGCGAGGCAGCCTGTCGAATCGCGCTCGAACGCCACGACATGCTGGACGACGTCGACACGATCGTCGGTCGTGACACTGTCGCGTCGATGAAACCGGACCCAGAACCGTTGCTCGCGGCGGTCGACGAACTGCCCGGATCCCCCGGAGACGTCCTGTTCGTCGGCGATTCGGCGAGTGACGAGCTGACGGCCGACCGGGCCGGCGTGGCGTTTCGTTACGTCGAGGAACAGATAGAGCGGATGTGAGGCGGCGGTCGTTCGCTCTCGCGCGTCGTCACACTCGCTACCGGCTGGTGGTTCGCTACCGACTGGTGTTCGGGTGGGCCCGTCGGCTACGTTACTGGGCCGATTCGCGTCGTTTCGCGTACCCGAAGACGGCGAGTGCGGTGAGGAGCCAGACGACGGCGCCGACGCGGATCGCGAACTCGACGCGGTCGCCCCACGTCGGCAACTCGGCAGGGATCGAAAGCACCGCGACGATGGGGGCACCCACGGCGATCGTGAGGACGAAGGTGACCTGCATCACCCAGCCGTAATCGACGCCGTCCGGCGTGCTCGTTTCGACGGGTTCTGGCACACCTGCGGATCGTCTCGCACACTTCTTAAAACCGCCGTCCTGTCGGCGTGTGCCGGAGTCGGCTGGCCCAACCAGTGGAATTTACCTTCTCGGGACGAAGGACCGGGCATGGTGAGCGTTCGAGACGTACGGGCGAAGGCCGGTGAGGACCCGATCACGATGCTAACTGCCTACGACGCACCGACGGCGTCGATCGTGGACGAAGCGGGCACTGACGTCATCCTCGTCGGCGATAGCGTTGGAAACACGGTCCTGGGGTACGAGACCACTGTCCCGGTGACGTTCGAGCAGATTGCCCACCACACCAGTGCGGTCGTCCGCGGGACCGAGGACGCGCTGGTGGTCGCGGACATGCCGTTTCTCTCGTTCGGGACCGACGAGACGACGGCGATCGAGAACGCCGGGCAACTGCTCAAGGAGACAGGTTGCGACGCGGTCAAACTGGAGTGTGGGCCACACACGGTCGACCTGACCCGACGGATGACCGAACTCGGTATTCCCGTGATGGCTCATCTCGGGTTGACGCCACAGCACGTAAACCAGTACGGCGGCTACCCGCGGCAGGGGACGGATCGGGAGGGTGCCGAACGCATCATGGAACTGGCACGGGCGCACGACGACGCTGGCGCGTTCTCGCTCGTTCTGGAGCACGTCCCGTCGAACCTGGCGGCCGAGGTGACCGCAGCCGTCGAGATGCCGACGATCGGGATCGGTGCGGGACCGGACTGTGACGGACAAGTACTCGTCTTTCACGACGCGGTCGGCCTCAGCGAGTGGTCGCCGTCGTTCTCGAAACAGTTCGGCGACGTCCACGGGGAGATGCAGGCCGCAGTCGACGACTACGTCGACGCGGTCGAGTCGGGCGAGTTCCCCGCGACCGAACACAGCCACGAGGAGGCCGACCTGAACGACCTGTATTAGACCGCGACGGCTCGGGACTCTCGCGAACTGAAAAATCGCCGAACTGGCGTACAACGCCCGGTTTCG
>SLIS01000453.1 GCA_007135505.1 Halovivax sp. | reverse complement strand
TCGAGAACGGAGAACCGCGGGCACCGAGGGAGACTCGCTCGCCCGAACCGAGCTGCCGGTCGGACGGTAGCCAAGCGGCGTGGGTGGATGCCACTTCGTGTCCGGTCGGTGATCGAGTCACAGCACGCCGATCCGGTCGAGTTGGCTCCGTACGGCCTCGCGAGCGTTCTCGTCGAGCGGCCGGAGCGGGCGTCGCGGCTGACCCACCGGCTGGTCGCGCATGGCGAGAGCGGCCTTCACGCCGGAAACGCCGTACTCGCCGACCATCACGCGGTTGAGTTCCGCGAGGTCGGCCTGCAGATTCCTGGCTGGCGCTTCGTCGCCGTCCGCGTGCGTTCGGGCGAGGTCGTTCGTCTTCCCCGGAGCGGCGTTCGCGAGTGCAAGTATGGCACCGTCGGCACCGACGTCGAGCGCGGAGGCGTAGATCCCGCCACTGCCGACGAGGACGTCGAACGCGTCGTCGGCAGTCAGGCGGATCGTCCGCTGGAGCCGACCGACGTTCCCCGAGGAGTCCTTGATGCCGGCGACGTTCTCGTGATCGGCCAGCGCGGCCACCGTCTCCGGATCGAGGACGACGTCGGTGAACGTCGGGACGCTGTAGAGGTAGATCGGGATCGGACTGGCGTCGGCGAGGTCGCGGTAGTAGGCCTCGAGGGTGGCCGCGTCCGGGTTGTAGTACGGCGGCGTCACCACGAGCGCCGCGTCGGCACCGGCGGCAGCCGCGGACTCGGTTGCAGCGAGAGTCGGTTCGTAGCCCTCACGGCCCGTTCCCGCCAGGACGGGGCCGGTCGCGGCGGTGGCGACGGTCTCGACGACCCCACGACGCTCGTCGGCCGAGAGCAGCGGTGCCTCACCCGTCGAGCCACACGGGACGAGGAAGTCGACGCCGTTTCGCTCGAGCCAGGAGACGAGAGCGGAGAGACGATCGTGATCGACGCGGCCGTCGGCGGTGAACGGTGTAACGATGGGGACGCCGGTTCCGTGCATACGGCCGGATACGGGCCGGATCCCAAAAGCGTCCGGGCCCCGGCGACCGACGACGGAATCCGCTCCCGGGAGCAGTACCAGCCACGTCGACGGCTAGCCTGCCGGCGTTCGAGGTGGCCCGTCTCGCGTCAAACCGGAGACGCCTCCCGCCGTGTGCGCATTCGCGTCCGGTTGCGTACCGCCGCACGAGCGTCAGCCCAATATGCGTAGTGACACACTCTCGGCGGGGCTACTGATATTGGAAGTGAGCCTATCCAGTGTCCCACCGTTTCCGGAGACAGCAACAATGTCAGAGACAGCATCCACGCACGTCGAAGCAGTTGGTCACGAGGGTGACGTCAGCCAGGCGGTCGTAATGGCCGTTGCCGAGGCCAAGGGTATCGATCCGCTCGAGCTCGAACCGCTCTACGACATCGTCGATCCCGATGCGCTAAACCGCCTCTTTCGGCCGTCGGCCGGGACGCGAGAGTCGTCCCTCGTGTTTCAGTTTACGATGGCCGGGTGTGCGGTCGAAATCCACGGCGACGGCGAAGTGAGCGTCACGCCGCAGGTATCGGCCGACGGACCGGCGAAGACGATCGCACCAGGACAACGCTGAAAGGCGGATGCGACGCCGTCGACGATACGCAGACTCCGAAACCCGTGTCGAGTGGGGCCACACAGCCGTACGGCGGCCGGGGGACGTACAATGTTGCCACGGCAGTGAGCGAAAACGTTCTACGACGGCGACGGGTTCTCCGAGTGGCGGGAGACCTGTTCGTCGGCAACCTGACTGGGAGTGCCTCGGCTGATTCACCGTCGACGGAACCGATGCTACACCGATCCGACGTCTCGTTCCCGAGTAATCGGCTCCGATCCGCTCGATATCCACCACCGATTTGTACCACGCGATAATAGCTAGACCTATGACGACCCCTACGCCCGAGTCACCGCCCGTCGCGCTGACGATCGCCGGCAGCGACTCCGGCGGCGGCGCGGGAATCCAGGCGGACCTGTCGACGTTCTCGGCCCACGGCGTCTACGGAACGAGCGCGATCACGGCCGTGACGGCCCAGCACACCCGCGGCGTCGAATCTACACACGTCCTGCCGCGAGACGAGGTCGCCGCCCAGATCGACGCCGTCGTCGGAGACTTCGACGTTCGAGCGGCCAAGACGGGCATGCTCGCGACGACCGAACTCGTCGAACTGGTAACCGAGCGGGCGGCCGACGCCTCGTTTCCGCTGGTCGTCGATCCCGTGATGGTGGCGACAACTGGGGATCGGTTGCTCGATCCCGACGCCGAAGCGGCCTACGAGGCCCTTATCGCCGAGGCGGCTGTCGTCACCCCGAACGCCGACGAGGCGACGGTCCTCACCGGCATCGAGATCACCGACGTGGCCGCGACCCGCGAGGCGGGCCAGGCGCTCCTCGAACTGGGCGCCGACGCGGCGCTCGTCAAGGGCGGACACGTTCCAGGCGAGACGGTCACCGACGTCCTCGTCGTCGACGCCGCGTCCCCGTACGCGAACCAGGGCACGAGGAGCGAGACTGACGACGCCGTGGAGGCAGCCGACGGCTCGGCGGGGACCGACGCCGCGATCGTCACGACGATCGAACACCCACGGATCGACACCGACGCGACGCACGGCTCCGGCTGTTCGCTGTCGGCGGCCATCACCGCCCGGCTCGCACGCGGAGATCGCCTCACCGAGGCGATTGAGGCCGCGACCGACTTCCTCGCGCGGGCGATCCAGCACCACTACGACGTCGGGCAGGGACCCGGTGCGGTCAACCCGCAGGTCGATCGCCAGCGATCGGAGTGAGTCGACGGTCGACACCGAATCGCAGCGAGTCCCGGGTGAGGTTTCTGTCGAACCGACCGTATCCAGTTCGTATGGTCGAGAGTCCGTTCGACGACGAACTGCGAGTGGGCGAAGTCACCGCGGCCGAATCGTTCCCGGAGACCGACAAGGAAGCGATGACGAGGCTCCGAATCGACCTCGGCGATGCGGAGATCCAGTCGGCCGCTCAGCTAGAGTACCACTACGACCCCGACGAACTCGTCGGCCGACGCGTCCTGTGTGCGACGAATCTCGGCTCAGTTCGCATCGCCGGGTTCGAGTCGGAGGCGTTGACTGTCGGCGTGCCGAGCGACGACGGCTATCCGGTGCTGGTGAGTCCCGACGAGGGCGTAGACGCGAACGTGTCGCTAGGCGAGTTGCTGTATCGAGCTAGTACGCCTCCCAACGGACCACTCGACCGCCTCGACTGTCGGGTAGAGCCCAACGGTGTATTCACTACGCACGGATCGTCGACGATCGCCTCGTGCTCTGCAAATACGTAGCCGTCGGCGGTTCGCTCCGGTTCGCCCACGATCGCCGTTACGGGTGCAGACCGGAAGTCGTCGGTGGCATGCTGGGGCGGCTACGGACCGGACGCAGGTATGGGTTGTTCTCAACCGCCCGTGCGAGTCGATCGGGTCGGGACGTTCGCCGGGCTTCCGGTGGACGAGAACCGGGTGGTCCCGGCTACAATGTCGATGCGAGGTAGTTCTCCGAACACCAGATCCACTCGTCGTATTCGGGGACGTAGAGTCCCCACCAGGTGATGTCGTCTGCGTCGCTGGGGCCATTGACGACCTCGCCGGTGGTCCCCTCGGGCAAGACCTGGACCACGTCGTAGTCCAGCCCGGGCAGCTCGCGACCGTTCAGATCGCCGGTCGTGTACACGGACTCGCCCATCCGGAACGTCTCGGTCTGCGTGGCGTCGTCGAGGTAGTCTTCGACCGCCCAGACCCAGACGTCACGGGTGATACAACAGCTATTGCCCGCCGTCACGTGCAGTCCCCACCAGGTGTAGCCGTCGGCCTCGGCCGGCCCGTTGACCACCCTCGCCGGTGTCCCCTCCGGAAGCTGGGCCTGGACTTCGTAGTCCAGCCCCGGTAACCGGCGACCGTTGAGCGTCGAGGCGGTCGTGACGACGTCGTCGCCGTGGTCGAACCGGCCGTCGGTCGTGCTGCTCGATCCGTCCCGATCGAGGTAGTGCTCCGAACACCAGACGTAGACGTCGTAGGCGGGGACGTACAGCCCCCACCAGGTGACGTCATTGGACACCTGCGGACCGTTCATGATCTCGCCGGCCGTCCCCTGGGGAAGCACCTGCAGGACGTCGGCGTCGAGGTGGGGCCGACGCCGACCGTTCAGGTAGTCCGCCGTCGTGACCACCGAGTCGCCGTCGGCGAAGGTTGCGCCGTCGTCGACCGGGTCGGACGTGGACCCGTCGTACTCTTCGAGGTAGTTCTCCGAACACCAGACCCACTCGTCGTACGCCGGGACGTACAGCCCCCACCAGGTGATGTCGTCCGCGTATTCGGGCCCGTTGACGACTTCCCCCGTCGTTCCCTCCGGGAGGCCCACGACGACGTCCGTGTCCAGTCCGGGCTGGTCGCGGCCGTTGAGCGTCGAGGCGGTCGTGACGACGTCATCTCCATCCTCGAAACGGTGGTCGGGAGCGGTTGTACCGTCCTCGGCGTGATCCAGGTAGTTCTCCGAACACCAGACCCACTCGTCGTATTCGGGGACGTACAGCCCCCACCAGGTAATGCCGTCGGCGTATTCGGGCCCGTTGACGACTTCCCCCATCGTTCCCTGTGGCAGCGTCACGATGACGTCCGTATCCAGCCCGGGCTGGTCGCGGCCGTTCAGGTCTGCGGTCGTGACGACGTCGTCACCGTCGACGAACAGGTGGTCGCCATCGTCTTCGTCGTCTCGTTCCGGCCGGAGGGCGGTCTGGGCGACCCACCACCAGCCGTGGTCGTCGAGGATGACACTCCAGTAGACCGACCCGTCGTC
>SLIS01000356.1 GCA_007135505.1 Halovivax sp. | reverse complement strand
CGACGACGGTCGTTCCACCGACGTGGCGCGGACGGGTCGGCGACGACGGAACCCTCGTCATGGAGGTGGCCGAATGAGTGCCGACTCGCTCGACCCGGTGACCCTCGAGGTGCTTCGCAATCAACTCGAGAGCGCCGCCGAGGAGATGGGGCAGGTGCTGATCCGTGGCGCGTACTCGCCGAACATCAAGGAGCGACGCGACTGCTCGACGGCGCTGTTCGACGATCGGGGGCGGATGGTCGCCCAGGCGGAGCACATCCCGGTCCACCTCGGCGCGATGCCCGAGGCCGTTCAGGCCGTCCTGGAGCGCGACCCGGACCCAGGCGACGTGTTCGTGCTGAACGACCCGTTCACCGGCGGCACTCACCTGCCGGACGTGACGCTCGTCTCGCCACTCGCCCCGTCGGGCGAGGTCGTCGGGTACGCCGTCTCGCGCGCCCACCACGCCGACGTCGGCGGCATGACACCGGGAAGCATGCCCGCGGGCGCCCGCGAAATCCACCAGGAAGGGCTTCGGCTCCCGCCCGTCAGACTCGTCCGCGGCGGCGAGCTGGTCGACGACGTGATGAAACTCGTCCTGGCGAACGTCCGAAATCCGCGAGAGCGGCGGGCCGATCTCCGCGCGCAACTCGCCGCGAACGAACGCGCCGAGCGACGGATCGGGGCCCTCTTCGACGAGCACGGCGATGAACTCGTGTGGGCGGCGTACGACGCGGTCGTCGAGTACTCCCGCAAGCGGATGGCGACGGAGATCGAGGCCCTGCCGGACGGCACCTACGAGGCGGCCGACGTCCTCGAGGGCGACGGGATCACCGACGACGACGTGCCGATAACCGTCTCCGTCACGATCGACGGCACGACGATCGACGTCGACTTCGAAGGGACCGCGGCGCAGGTTCCCGGCAACCTCAACGCCCCGCTGTCGGTAGCCAAGAGCGCCGTCTACTTCGTCGTCCGGTGCGTGACGGACCCCGAGATCCCGCCGAACCACGGCTGTTACGATCCCGTGGCCGTCGACGCACCGGTAGGGTCGCTCCTGAATCCGACGCCGCCCGCCGCGGTCGTCGGCGGGAACGTAGAGACGAGCCAGCGGGTCACGGACGTGACGTTCCTCGCTCTCGCGAAGGCGGCGCCGGGGCGCGTCCCGGCCCAAGGACAGGGAACGATGAACAACCTGACGATCGGCGCCCGAGACGATTTGTTCACCTACTACGAGACGATCGGCGGTGGGTTCGGCGCTCGCGCCGCGTCGGACGGGATGGCCGGTGTCCAGGTGGGCATGACGAACACGCTCAATACGCCGATCGAGTCGATCGAGACGGAGTACCCGATTCGCGTCGAGCGCTACGCGCTCCGGCCGGACACCGGCGGCGAGGGACGCCACCGCGGGGGCCTCGGGCTCGAACGATCGGTGACCGTGCTAACCGACGCGACCGTCTCGCTGCTTACCGAGCGCCGTCGCCGATCGCCCCGCGGCGTCGCCGGCGGCGCGGACGGGGCCGTCGGCGAGAACCTGCTCGACGGGACCGCAGTGCCGGCGAAAACCACGACCGACGTGGCGGCCGGAACGACGGTCACCGTTCGCACGCCGGGCGGCGGCGGGCACGGGGATCCGTCCGAACGTGACGAGGAAGCTCGCGCCCGAGACGAGGCCGATGGGAAGGTGACCGAGCGATGACCGGCTGGCGTGCCCGGATCGGGCTGCTCGTCCCCTCCTCGAACACGACCGTGGAGGTCGAGTTCCCGCGCGCCGTCCAGGCCGGCGTCGCGACCCACGTCGCTCGGCTTTCGCTCGAGTCCGTGACCGCCGACGCGCTCGACGCGATGGGCGAGGAGGCGTCCCGTGCGGCTGAACTCCTATCGCACGCCGACGTTGACGCCGTTGCCTACGCCTGCACCACTGGAAGTCTTCTCCACGGGCCGGGATACGACGCCGAACTGGAGGACGAGCTATCGAGCGCGGCCGGCGCCCCGGCCGTCGCTACGGCGCTGTCGGTCGACCGGGCGCTCTCGACGCTCGACGTCGAGCGCGTCGCCGTGGCGACCCCGTACGTCGCCGACCTCGACGAGCGCGAGCGCGAATACCTGGAGGCAGCCGGGTTCGAGGTCGCCGTCATCGAGGGTCGCGGCATCGAAGCAAACCGCAAGATCGGAGGGCTCAGCCCGGAGGACGCCTACCGTCAGGGACGCTCGGTCGCCGCCGGTCGCTCGGTTGATGCGGTTTTCGTCTCGTGTACGAATTACCGCACGTTGGCGGCGATCGAACCGCTCGAAGCCGACCTGGGTATCCCCGTTGTGACGAGCAACCAGGCCACGCTGTGGGACGTCTGCCGCGTCTCGAACGTGACCGTCGACGGGCCGGGTCGGCTGTTCGACGTCGAACCGACAGCAGAACCCTGACGAAAGCGCCGACACGATCGAAATCCGACGATCTCTCCGTCACGGACGGGCGTCCACACCCCACTACGATACGTCCGGCCGGCCCGTCGACCGTACGCGAACGGCACCGATGCCGTCGGACCTTCGAGATTACCACCCTGGACTCGACCGTCAGACGAATCGGTGCCTAGGGAAGTCGTGGGGTGATCCGGGCGCGACGGCGAGCGACCCCGACCCAGAGACCCCAGCGAAGCGATCCCGGGAGGTTCGATATCCGCTCGCCGCGGCGGAATCGTCCGCGATCACGAGGAGCCGAGGAACGCCTCGCCGCGACCGGGTGCTGTGAGAGGAATCTCACACGAGTTACCCGCACAAGAGTAGCGGACTGCTCCTGTCAAAATCCGTTTCCGGACCGCGCGGGGAAGGTTACCGGACCGCCCGCGTCGCGTCGGCCATGATCTCCAGGGCCTCTTTCAGCTCGTCCATCCCGGTCGCGTACGAGATGCGGGCGTACCCCTCGCCGTGCTCGCCGAAGGCCTCGCCGGGGACGACGACCACGCCGCGGTCGATGACCTCGTCACACCAGCCAGCCGGGACCTCGGGCATCGCGTAGAACGCGCCACGCGGCGTGGGTACGTCCAGTCCCGCGTCCGCGAGGCCGTCCAGAACAACGTCGCGGCGGCGCTCGAACGCCTCGACCATCTCGTCGACGGTATCCTGCGGACCGGATAGTGCTGCTTCGGCCGCGTACTGTGCGGGTGCGGAGGCACACGCCTGGACGTACTGGTGTACGCGGAGCATGCGTTCGATGCGACGGTTCGACCCGACGACCCAGCCGAGTCGCCAGCCCGTCATCGAGTACGTCTTCGAGCAGGCGCTGACGACGACCACGTTGTCCGTCGAGGCGAACTCCATCGGTGAGCGGTGCTCGCCGTCGAAGACGATGTGCTCGTAGACCTCGTCCGACAGACAGAGCACGTCGTGTTCGTCGGCGATGCGAGCGAACTCCCGCATGTCCGCCTCTGACTGAACCGCTCCCGTGGGGTTGCCGGGGCTGTTGACGATGAACGCCGCCGTGTCCTCCGTGATCGCGTCCTCGACGGCAGCGGGGTCGAGGGTAAGATCCTCCCGGAGGTCGATCGGTTTCGGGGTCCCACCGGCGATGTTCGTCAGGGCGTCGTAGGCGACGAATCCGGGGTCCGGGAAGATGACTTCCTCACCGGCGTCGACGTGGGCCTCGAGTGCCAGGTGTAGTGCTTCGCTGCCCCCTGCCGTCGCGATGACGTCGGCGGGATCGATCGACAGGCCGTACGACCGCTCGTAGGCGGCCGAAATCGCCTCTCGAAGTGCCGGGATCCCCTTGTTCGACGTGTACGGATCCGTCTGGTGGGTTTCGATCGCCTCGATCGCCGCCCGCGAGGCGTGTTCCGGGGTCGGAAAGTCCGGCTGACCGATCCCCAGGTTGATCGCGTCGTCGCCCGCAGCCTCGAATACCTCGCGAATGCCGCTGATCGAGACGTTTTCGACCCGCGTCGAGAAGTCCGTCATACCCGAGAGGGCGTCCCGGAACCCGATAACTCTTGATGTTATCGCCAGTGCTGTGTGTGCAGAGCGGGCTGGGACCGATAGCTACGAGAGGTATTGAAACCGGTACGAGACGTCGGTCACTGAAACGGCCGGGCGTCGGCTGACTCCTCGGGCGTCGGGGCTCGTCAGTAGAACTCGCGAACGAGGTCCATCGCATCGTCCGGCGCGCCGTCCGGAATGTCGGACATGTCCTCGGTGAGTCCCTGGTGTTCGCCGTACGGGACGGATCCCTCGTCCTGGTAGATGATTCCCTGGTACTCCTTGTCCGCGTCGAGAATGACCTCCTTGGCGGCTCCGTAGTCAGTCGGGTCGTGGCCCTCCTCGTCCAGATCCACCAGCGTGTCGCGGAAGTAGTCGTAGGTGTCGACGTCGTTGAACGTCACGCACGGGCTGAAGACGTTGACGAAGCCGAACCCGTCGTGTTCGATGGCTGCCTCGACGATTTCCGTGTGTCGCATCGCGTCCGAGGCAAACGACTGTGCGATGAACGTCGCCCCGGAGGCGAGCGCGAGGGCGAGCGGGTTGACCGGCGGTTGCTTCGGCCCCTCGGGCGTCGTCGACGTCTCGAAGTCCGAGCGGGAGGTCGGCGACGCCTGACCCTTCGTCAGCCCGTAGATCCGGTTGTCCATGACGACGTAGCTCATGTCGACGTTCCGACGGACGGCGTGGACGAAGTGGCCAGCGCCGATCGAGTAGCCGTCGCCGTCACCGCCGGCGACCATGACCTCGATGTCGGGCCGGGCCATCTTGACGCCCGCCCCGACGGGCAGCGCGCGGCCGTGGACCCCGTGGAGCGCGTAGCTGTGCATGTAGGTCCCGATCTTGCCGGAACAGCCGATGCCGGCGACGACGAACGTGTTGTCCGG
>SLIS01000419.1 GCA_007135505.1 Halovivax sp. | reverse complement strand
GTGAGATCGTCGACGAACTCGAGGTCACGTTCGTCTCGACAGTGGTCGGCGAACTCACGCAGTGGTGAACGCATGGTCGTCTTTGAGCCGTCGGCGTTGATCTTGTACCGAAGGTAGCTCTCGGTGGCTTCGTGGACGGTCGTAACGGGTGTCAGCTGTATGGTGGTTTGTAGAATTTGAGATCCCGAAGTTGTGGTCGTCAGGGGATTCGACGAGTTCACTAGCTTTCGCTCATTTGATTAGATCATAATGGTTCTTCACAGTTCCTAACTCATACCGCACCCCTTGTGAGAGAGGCCTGAACGGTGGTACTACATCCCTGACGACATGTATTGACAAGTAGGTACACGTCATAACATATATGCCCCTCCCCGTCGAACGTCAATGTATGAGCGGATCAAGCTACGACAAGACGATTCAGTTCCGTGCCGGAGCCGAGAAAGAGGCCGCGGAACTCCTCAATGAGATCCACATCGGTGGCGTCAACGTGAGCGAACTCGCCCGCGTCGGCCTGGTCGAAATGCTTCGACAGTCATTAGATGAAAAGGACAAGATCGCGGTGTACGAACGATACAGCCGCGGTGATATCGGTGAGGACGTGGCCCGAGTCCTCCTCGGTGAGAAACTCGATAAGATGGAAGAAGAGAAAGAGTCGTTCGAGGTGGCTATGGAGCGAGACACGTCTGAATTTCTGACGGGCAGAGATGGCGAGTGACACTCGCTACGCGATACTGGCCGATACGAGTTCCTTGATCGCAGTTGCGAACACCACTCAGTGGGAACGACTGAAAGATGCGATCCATCTTACAACGACAAACGTCTGCAAGCACGAACTTCAAAACCACATCAGCTCGAACAAATATCCGCCTGAGGGCAGCCGTGAGCACTACTTGAAGCAAGGAAGCCAACGTGTTCTTGAACATCTAGACGAGGATTCGTCGCCGTGGTCGTGCGTAACTGTCGTTCCCCGCCCGCATGGACCAGACGCAGGCGAGCAATCGCTCAAGCAAGAACTTTCTGAGCATGCTTCTTCGTATCAGATCGTAACGATTCTTGACTCAGCTGCGAGGCGGTCAATTCGGCGTCTCATTGATGATAACGCGTACGACATTGACGTTGTCGGACCACCGTATCTCCTCTACATCCTGCTTGACAACGACCTCATCTCAAAGCCTGAATTCTGCGAGGCGACCGTTGAGATGATTCGGGCAGAAGGGTGGACCGGGTACGAGGTTGTGAAGAACGCGTGGACTAGTATCCCCGTCGATTGTTCCGAAATCCTTGACGGCGAATATGATGATGCTCTTCCACCAAGCTGATCCGACAAATCGTGTCCATCTGATCAGTACAGGTAATACAGTTACCGGAGTCGTGACAGGTGGCGTGCTGGAGTGACGAGTCGTCCACACGGGGGACTTGATATGTGATTCCCCTTTCCGTCTAATCTAGAAACTACAAAAATTATGTATTTGTATAAAATAAGTTTACCATATGAGTTCCCCCTCGAATGTATGCCTCTTTGCAATAGCACTAGTTTCCGCACTCCTAATCCTCGTCTTTTATGGCATTATCAATGAGATATATAAACCAAATGGTGGAGGGTGGTTGACACTAGTAATCGCCGTTGGAGTCTTTTCAATACTAATGTTCGTCGAAGGTTTCATGACAGGGAGCGTGTCATAGAAACGTTATCAGGAAGGCAGCAGGGTGTTGGTACTGTATCCACGAGCACCAGCACCCTGCAAGACGTAGCTTCGGTTGGCGACTTCTTGAATGTCGCGGCTACGGAGACAGCACCGCTATTTGAGTACCTGGAATTCGAGTTTCTGCTGGAGTACGACGTGTTCGCCCCCGCTCGAGGGGGCGAACACGAGTCCACAACTCACCGGAACTCTTCAAATGCTTCCTGCACTGCTACTACAAAGGCATCTACGGCACACGACCAGCCACACGAGAACCCCGAAATACATTGACTTGACTGTCCTGTGGCTTCGAAAAGCCACCGTCAAGAGACACTGTTAATCGCTTTTTCACTGATCTTGAATTGGTGATTGATGATGATTTTGACTCCCTCGTCGAGCAGGCCGCCTGTCGGGGCCTGCTCGACTCCACATACCGCATTGATTCAACCCACGTCACTGCTATCCAGTACAACGATGAAGCGACGTGGAACTACGACTCAACTGCTGAGGAACACTACTACGGCTTTGGCTGTGTGATTATGTCGGCCAGGCCAAAGATTCCGATTGTAGCGGAGTTCACACAACGAAAACAAATCGATGCTGAGACGGCGATCCACGTCACGAAGGACGCGTTCGCCGTCGGTACACCGATCGGGATGCTCGGAGACAGTGCCTACGACATCCTAGAGTGGCACGACCTCCTGCTCACGCAGGGAGCCGTGCCGATTGCGCCATACAATTCACGTAATACGGACGATCGCTTGACATCGAAGACCGTATCGACGAACACACTGAAGACATCAGCCTCAAGCAGTCAGTTGTGGCCGAAACGTATGATAACCGGACGCAAGTGGAACGTACAAATGAAGCTTGTAAGGACTGCGACCTCGGGCACGGCTATGCCCGAGGCCGCGTCCACGCACGAACACAGATGTTCATTGCAACACCTCTGTCTCCGTGTAATCGTCGCAATCACCAACTACGAACGAGGACACAGCCCTAGACAGACGAATCTCAAGAACCTATGATTGATTCTATGAGACGCACTCACCGACGAAAACAGCGACGTCGTGCTCAAGTTCGACACCGATCAGGGCTGACTCACCGAGTTCCGGCATTGGCTCGGCTACGCGATTCCGAGTCCGTGGTTGCCGCCCGTGTTCGGAGTGATTGCCATAGTACAAATTGTTAGGTGCGTTAAATAAGTAAATCTAAAGATTTCTGTGTTGGATCGCCCGGTTTTGGGTTATGGGGCGCCAGAGTCAGCGAGATTCCAAATTTCTTCAGCCCCATCCCCTAGTTCCAGCTCAAATCCAAAAACTTCAAGATCAATGTCTATACCAAGGATTGAACCACCATCAGTGAAAGATCCAACATGTTCGTATCCAGAAAGCACAGGGTTTGTCAGACCACTTTTATTATAGAATTTTGATTGTAGGATCACTTCCCCATCAACTAGTTTGACTCCTTGAACATTATCTGGATCAGTTACCCTTTGAGTTTCAACTCTTACAGCAACACCGTCACCGTCAAAACTCCCAGTATACAAACTCGCATCGAGAGGTTCCTCGGTACCGAAGTCGTAATCATACTGTGTAGAATAGGTAGGTTCCTCCACCATCACCCAGTGGTCAGAATCATAACCAATCATAATAATGTCATCCACATGATCCATGATGTCAGAAGTGGTTTTTCCACCCCTCAGTTCAGCATAAGTTGTAAACCATGCATGATCGTCATCGTTGCTACCCCCTACGATACACGAAACTTCAGTGTCGTCTGATGAATATGCCGTGTCAGGAGTAACATTTGTCGAAAAGTCATCTTCGTCTTCACCTTTGTCTCCAAGAGAAGTTGTACTTATGTCGTACTCTAAACTGTTGTCTTCGAACAAATCTCGAGCGGCTTCAGTTCCATCTTCAAAGAGGGCTTCCCGAATTTCGTCACCTAGATCATCAGTTCTGTTTTGGGCACCAACTGAATTGGTCAGGCCGATCGTTGATAGTCCGCCTAGCGCTGTAGCCTTGATGAATTTCCTTCTTTGTGGCATACATAAATAGATTATCTATATATGATAATAAAACTTCTGGTAAAATGTCTGTATAGAACAACTATTGGTAACTAGTATGCGCACGATATTGATGGTCTCCAATATTTAGCCTATATAGAATAATATTTATAATCAGCCTTGCCGAATCCTCACCCAGTGATGTTCCAGCCGTCGCCAAGATCTATCAGAACTCACAGATTGGCATTTGGGAAGACTAAAAATAGCTTTCTCGGAAATAAGTGGATATAAATAGTAAAGAGAAACATCATTAAACACCTATGAGGGAAAAATCAGACTCCTCTCGGAGAAGATATCTTCTGGGATCAGGCATTCTTTGCAGCACTATTTTATCTGGATGTGTGGATGGCATAATTACTAATGATGAAATCTTCTCTCTATCAAAGATAGATATTTATAATTATACTGGTGAGGATCAAATAATATTAGTTGCTATTGAAGATGGTAACGAGCAGGTATATGCTGATACTGAACAAGTACCTTCGTCAGACGGAGACTCACCTGGAATTCGTGGAGTTGAAAATATTCCCGAATCGCCAGGGGTGTATAATACATATTTCGACCTAGAACGGAATCGTGATGATAATGCAGAATTTTGGGTTGAGTACGAAAACGTAAACAAAAACGAGGCCGAATATGTTGTGGATATTGTATCAGATCCTGATGGAAATCCTATCCTTGAATTGTCGCAAGATAGTGTATTCTGACCATTCTCTTATACTATCGCTAGGCGGTCTGTTTCAATAACGGGATGAAGTGGCGGGTGGATATTTTCAGGTGTGGTTCTCTCACGTTCATCGATTCTCACAACTAGAGCGTGTCATAGAATCCAACTCCTATGAAAATCCCGTACCGAGCTATACCACACCACTGACAATGATACTGTCGCCCGTGTCCGCGTGCTTTCGGTGCCCGAATCCGAGAAGTTTCCAGACGGCATCAAGTACGCCTTCCACTACGGCGTCGCCGGCGCTGATGATCCAATCATCCGATTCGATAACCACCACGGAATTCACGAACTGCATCTTGGTTCGGAGGTCTACGAGACCGACTATCCGGGACTGCAGACGCTGTATCGTGCTTGG
>SLIS01000241.1 GCA_007135505.1 Halovivax sp. | reverse complement strand
GCAACGCTTCGAACGGACGGGGCCACGTCGGGAGACCCCGACGCGTCGGTCGATGGTCAGTCACTGGTCCTCGGTGACGTCGTCGTGATCCGGCAGGGCGAGGACGTTCTCGCGTCCCAGCCTGAACACCTCGATGTCGCCGGACTCGCGAAGGTCGCCGACGACCTGACTCGTCTTCGCTTCCGTCCAGTCGAGTTCCGATACGACGGCCTGCTGTTTCATTCGGCCGCCGTTTTCCGACAGCAGCGTGAGTACCCGTTCTTCGTTGCTCAACAGCTCCGAAGGCGGCGCCCGCTGGTCCGCCTCCTCGAACGGGTCCGGTTGCAGGTCGGCGGCGTCGTCGCTCGTCCGTAGATGCCACCAGACGGCGGCGCCGGTCACGCCGAGCAACACCGCGACGAGAAGCGCGAGGCCGAACATCCCGAAGCGATCGCTCTGGCCCGTCTCACCCGCGGGCTCTCCTTCCTCGAGCAGTTCGACCCACGGTTCGTCCTCGATGAACTCCGTCCGTTCGCCGTCCCAGCCGACCGCGTGGCCGTCACGCTCGTGATCGGGTTCCGGCGAGACCGTCTGACGGTCGTAGGATTCCGGCCAGTAGATCCAGAGCGTGGTCCCCTCATCGAGGGTGTACTGGGCCAGCGCGTCGCCAACCCCGATCCACTTCGGCTCGACCGTCGCGAAGCCGGTCCAGGTGAACGTGAACGTGACTGTCCCGGCCGTTCGCGGCGTCGTCACTTCGTCCGTCTCGACCGAGAAACCGGAGAGGGTCATCTCCCGGTCCGTCCCGTTTTTCGCGTCCGCCAGCGTGGCGTTCCAGCGTTGTTCCTCTGCCGCGACGTAGGCGTCCGGTCGGTCGTCGATGTCCGCGACGAGTGCCTCCCACTCGGTCGCCGACTCGTTGTCACCGAGCGCGTACCGGTAGACGACGGTCACCGCCGCCGTTCCGTTCTCGACGACGTCGAACGTCGTCTGCACGCGATCGAAGTCCTCGAGACGGACGGGCTCCTCCGTGGTATCGTTGGCGTCGTCAGTCCCGTTCGCGTCGTCGGTCTCGTTCGTCTCGTGTTCGTCCATTGCGACCGGCGGGCCCGTCTCGAACGCGGACTCACTCGACGGTACAGCGTCGGGACTACCGACGGCGCCGAGGCTACCGACGCCCACCACGAGCGCACCGACGAGCATCCCACAGAGCACCACCCGCACCGCGCGGGCCGGCCAGCCGGCCATTATCCACAGGTGACTGCGCGAGACCTTTAGACTCTTACGTCATTCGGCCGGTCCTGTCAGGGTGCCGTCCATCGCGGTCGGACCCCGACCGCTTCCGGCCACAGGCCGCGATAGCGGCCGCCGACGTGTCGACGATCCTAGCGGGACCTTTTTGACCGAGTTGTACCTATCGCCAGGTATGACACTCGATCGAGGTAAACTGAACGTCGAGACGTTGCTCAAGGTCGTTCTGCTCCTCATAGCCGCACTACTGGTCCTCGAGATCTTCTCGACCGCGCTGGGGCTGATTCCCGAATTCATCCGGACGATCGTCACGCTCGTGATCGCCCTGCTGCTCGTCCTCTGGCTGCTCGATCGAATCTAAGGGCTCGCTCGAGCGCCGTCGACAGGTTCGCCGTTCGAATCGCCACGCTCATTGAGTCGCGTCTCCGACTGACGGTCGTGTACAGCGTCAACGTCCCGGTCCCGGGACGGGTCAGCGAACTCGCGGCATCGCTGTATCCGGATCTACATCCGTTCGACCGGGTCCGGGAGACCCACTCGTTGCTCGTCAAGCGCCTCGGCGACGCGGGCGACGTCCACACCCTCCAGCGGCGGACACATCGTGCGCTCGCCGGGACTCCGGCCGTCGAAGCCGCCGTGACCGGCATCGACTACTTCGCCGAGCCGCCCGTCGGCTCGGCTCCCGTGGTCTACCTCGTCGTCGAGAGTCCCGGGCTGGAGTCGATCCACGCCGAACTGACCGAGGCGTTCGACCCCGTTCCCGGGCTCGAGGGGAAGGACTACATCCCCCACGTCACGCTGGCCCGCGGCGGCGACGAGGAAACGGCGCGCCGACTCGCCGAGCGCGAGATCGAGCCGATCGCGTTCACGGTTACCGAACTCGAGTTCTTCGACGGCCGGCACCGACTGCCGGTCAGCCGGGTGTCGCTGCCCGCCTGAGCGTGGCGAGGGCCCGTCGACTACCGACCCAGCCGGCGGACGACTCACGGCGCCGGCGGATCGCCGTCGTAGGCGTCGTGATCGGCGTAGAAGTTCCGCATCGCGAACGTGAGTTTCGACGGTTCGATGTCGATCAGTTCCTCGCGATCGGCCATCGGGAAGGTGCCGTTGACGCTGTAGGTCCCGAGATCGCTCTTCTCGCGCTTCGAGTAGCGTCGATCGAGGAGCGCTCGCACCCCCACGTCGGTCGGCGAGCGAAGCACCCGGCCCAGCGCCTGTCGAGTCTTGCGGACCGTCGGGATCTCGACGCCGTAGCGCCAGCCCGTGTCGGTGCCCTCGAAGGCGACCTCGTACGCGTCCTGGACCGCTCGGGACCGGTCGTCCAGGTGTGGGTACGGAACGCCGACGACCAGGACCGTTCGGGCGTCCTCCCCGTCGAAGCTGACGCCCTCGGCGAGGGTGCCCCACAGCGAGGTACACAGCAGGCCGTCGTCGTCTTCGACGAACGCCCGGCGACGGTCCTCGACCGAGACGCCGGGTTCGTCGAGGTAGACGGTCGCGTCGACGAGCGACTCGACGCGCTCTGCGTACCTGGCGGCCTCGGCGTAGTTGGGGAAGAAGGCGAGCGTGTTGCCGGGCGTCATCCGGACGGCGTTGCGGATCGTCGTCGACACGACGTCCTGGACGTCCGGATCGTCGCGGTCGCTCGCGAACAGCGCCGGGGTCTCGACGGCGTAGGTCCGGCGGTTGGTCTCGGGGAATCCGAGCCCGTAGGCCATCGTGACCGGGTCGTCAAGGCCGAGGACGGTTTCGGTCACGTCGAACGGCTGCAGGGTGGCGCTCATCAGGATCGTCGCCGAGAGTTCCTCGAAGAGCCGGCCGGTCACCTGCCGGGGCAGACAGCTGTACAGCTCGGCGCGGCCGTAGATCTCGTCGGTGCCCTCGTCACGGCGGACGGTCACGACGGGGTAGATGCCGGCGGAGCCGCCCTCGTCCAGCCACGCGGTGAGAAACGTCGCCGCCTGCAGGGTCTGACACTCCGTTCGCGTCTCGCGCTCGCCGTTGCGGTAGGCCTCCTCGTACTCCGCGTCGAGTTCCCGGCCGAGGGCCGTCGCCGCCTCGAGATCGCCGTCGATGCCGCTACCCGAGTACGACTGCAGGAACGAGAGCGTGAGGGCGTCCCGGCGATCCTCGTTCGCGATGGCGACGTCCCGCCAGTGGTCGTCGACCCGTTCCCGCTCGCCGAACTCGAAGGAGTTCTCGTACGTCTCGACGAGCGCCGCGTGGAACGTCTCGATGACGTTTCGGGCCCGGTCGGCACGCGGGTCGTCGCTGTCGTCCAGTTCGTCGAGTGCGGCCGCGAACGTCCGCTCGGAGCACTCGCGCGAGGCGTGCTCGCGGGCGGCGTCTTCCAGGTTGTGGGCCTCGTCGAAGACCGCGATCACGTCCTCGGGTTCGCGACCGAGCCAGCGAAAGAACGCCTCCCGGATGCCCGGATCGAGCAGGTGGTGGTAGTTACAGACGACCAGATCGACGCCCTCCACGGCGTCTTTGAGGAGTTCGTACCCACAGAGCGTGCGCTCCTCGGCGTAGTCGTAGATATCCTCGGGCGTTCGGACGTCGTCGAACAGCCAGTTCCGGAAGGCGTCGGCGGCATCAGGATCGGTGCAGTTGGTCCGGTAGTACGAACAGACGTTGCGTTCTCGAAGCTCGTCGAGTTCGTCATCGAGCCGGTCGAGTTCGTCCATCACGGCCGACCGCGCTTCGGCTGCCGAGCCGTCCCCGTCCCGGCTCTCTGCCAGGAGCTGACGTTGGCGACGCTCGAGTTCCTCGTACTCGCGCTCGGTCTCGACGAGGTCGCGGGTCGCGTCGCGTAGCGTTTGACACTCCTCGTAGCCGACGTCGATGTGGCACATCGAGCCCTTCCCCTTGAAGACGACCGCTCGCATCGACTCCTCGCGAACGATGGCCCTGGCCTCCGCGACGAACTGGCGCATCTGCTGGTGGACGTTCGTCGTAATGACGACCGTCTTGTCCTCCTCGCGGGCGACCGACAGCGCGGGCACGAGCGACGAGAGGGTCTTGCCGGTACCACACGCGCCCTCGAAGCAGACGTCCTGGCCCCGAACCAGCGCGTTGTGGATCCGGTCCATCGCCTCCCGCTGGTTGTCGTAGGGCTCGGCGTACGGGAAAAAGCGCATGTAGTCGGCCGTCTCAGACACGCGGCCTGATAGGTTCGCCACCCAGTAAAAGTGTTCGTCCGGTTCACCGGACCGGGGTCTACCTACGCCGACGTGGAACGACCGCGCATGACCATCCCCGGTTACGATCCCGACGACATCGAGAACGCCGTAAAGCGCGTCGACGATTCCGCGGGCGCCCGGGTCGACGTCGTCGCCGGTGCCATCCCGGACGCGTTCGACGTCGCGGCCAGCACGGGCGAGCCACCGGCGGGAGCAGTTTCGACACCGGTCGACGTGACCGGCCTCGACGAACTGGCGGGCGTCGAGACGGTCCGGATCGCGCTCTCCTACGATCCGGCAGCCCTCCCGGCGGACGCGAGCCCGGACGACGTCACCATCGTCGCCGCGGAACCGGACGACCGTCGGCAGTTGCCGACGACCGTCCACCGCGAATCGGAGACCGTCTCGGCGGAGTTGTCCCGGG
>SLIS01000290.1 GCA_007135505.1 Halovivax sp. | reverse complement strand
CCCGAAACGCAGGTCGTACTCGACGGAACCAACGGTGAGATGGAACCTGCGAACTCCCCGGAAGACGTGGGCCTAACCCTCAGTGAGGGAAGCCCACGACTTTAGTCGTGGGAGAAGTCACTGACCGCTTTCGATTTCGTCAAATGAGCTGCTCCACACCGACAATGTGAATAACTCCCTTCTACAGATTTTTCCGTTCATCATTGGTCCCCTGGAGCGTCGCGTTCACAACCGTCCCAAGAAGAAGGACAAATGCACCAAAGTAGAAAGCAGTGAGGACGACAATGATTCCACTCAGGACGCCATAGAGCGCATACTGGCCGGCATTTGACGCATAGAACTGAACACCCAGCTGAAGAACTGTCCACCCAGTAGCCGCAACTATTGCGCCAGGAAGAGCCTTCAGTGGACTCACTACAACCTGTGACGGGACGTAATAGAGCGGGACAAACGCCAGTGTAAGGAGTACAAACAGGATAATTGGAGCGAACGTTACGGTTGCTGGAGAGAGTGGCCCGAGCGGGACGATCGAGAGTACTGCCACGAGTATGCCCGTCGTGATAGTCGCGAGTGTAGCAAGGCCAATAGTCGCAAGGACAATTATTCCATCTCGAAATTGGCGAGAGAGGGGACGTTTAGAAACACCTTCTACACGTTCCAGGGAGTCTAAGAAGGCGAGTACGGCGTTTGTTGCGCCCCAACCGAAGACTACAACTGCAAGTACGGCGGCTCCGGTACGTCCGGATGCGGTAATCACTCCCTCGACAATTAATTGTCTGGCATCCGGTGTTAGATACTGTGCAGCGAATCCACTGATAGCGTCAAGGACGTCGGCCTCGAAAACTGTGCCGACAACAGCCACAACTAACAGAAGAAGCGGGAGCAGAGAAACAAAGCCATAGTAGGCCATCGTTGCAGCCGGATACTTAATTTTCATCTCGACTGCTTCTTCGACAATAGCTACAGCCAGCAATCCGACCGTTACAAGACGGGCTGTAATTCTTTCAGTATTCATGTAAAGTAAAACACTCCTCTGGATAGACGGTAATATTCTCTCACAACCTGCAGAGCCCCATAAAACCTTGAGAACTCGAGCCACAGTCGACCTACTCGGATCGACACAGTCGGGGAACTCACGGGAGGAGTGACCGGCATCCCGAAGCTCGAGGGCAGCCAAGAATGTCGACATGACTCGGTTTTCGCCATGTGTGTATGTCGAGAAGAGTTGATTCGGCATAATATGAGGGCCTCTGTAGGCTTGCCAGTGCTGATTTTGTCATTCTGGTATTGCTTTTCTATTGGTATAGAGAGGTTTAAGTGAGCTCTTAGCTGAATTGAGGCGCTAAGCCCCCTTCCTCAACGAGCGACCGAAGAGAACGAGTAGGGAGGGGATACAGCGTCCCCAGAAATCGGAGATTTCTGGTGTGCGAACGAGACGCAGCGCGTCTCGTCAACGCCGCACGGTTTTCAAACATGTTCGACGCTCGGCCCACAGGCCCACGTTCTACCAAAGCTATTATACGTGGACTGAGATCGGACTCGTGAGCTGTACGAAGACCAAGCTCGAGCAGCCTGCGTCACCTGCCGAGTTGTATGCTCCATCGCCATTGTTCAGCAAGCTCGCCGATACTGTGAGCAAAATCATGACGGCTGGTTCGTCCTCTCGGCAGCCACCATTTGCTCGAGCCTGATGGAGCACCTATCGAACCGTACGATGGGACGCTGACGGGTGCGTGGGTTGCAACAAAGCGAGAGTGGTTGGAAACAGTGTTTGAACAATTGCAGTCGGCTGGATTGCTCGAGGCGGGGACGACGCTCGTGTTCCATGCTGGGCGTGCGTACTACGAGGAGTTGCTACCGTTGCTCGAGGAGACGGCTGTTTCGGTCCCGTTTCCGGTAGAGGGGATAATGATCGATGAGCGGCTGAGCTGGCATAACGAACGGCTCTGAGTGGGTCTGGGATGTTCAACAGTGCTATGAGTTACTATATAAGCGAAGTCCCCCAACTGACTTGCACTGTAATCGTAGTCTGTGGACGGTAGATAGTATTATTCACACCGATGAGGAAGATAGCCCGAGACACAATGCCAGTGGATAACCTCGCCCGGAGCGATGTCGTTGTGGCAGCCACGGATGACTCGGTGAAGCAACTCGCAACTGCAATGAGGAAAGAAAGTGTCGGCAGCGTCGTGATCACTGACGGCGATTCCCCCGTCGGAATTGTGACTGATCGGGACCTGGCTCTCAAGGTAATCGCAGAAGGCGAGAGTCCATCAGGTCTCACCGCCGCCGACGTGATGTCGACCGATCTGTCTACGATCAACCGTACGAGCGGCTTCTACGAGGCTCTTGAGGTGATGAGCGACACCGGTGTTCGTCGACTACTAGTCGTCGACTCAGACGACAAACTAGCAGGAATCATTACTATCGATGACCTGCACGAACTGCTCGCCGACGAGCATCAGTTGCTTGCAGACGTCGTGCAGGCACAACGACCCCTCTACTGAGGGTGCGGTGGATTTGGCGAGCCAACTCGCGGGTTGGCTGCCGGATAGCATGAGCCGATCGTAAAAGCTAGAGCGAGCAACAGTCTGGTTAGTAGCTGCGGAGTAGGCACGCTGAAATCCAGCGATAGTCCTCTGGCTTCGCCGTCGACGGCGATCCGGAGGTGAGTCGAGTGGCATGGGACCGGCCATTACGATCACCGGTGAGTATGGGCTCGCTCCGGTCGTTGGATTGCTCGAGTAACCGATCATCGGTACCCTCGGAAAACCAAACGAACTTCGATATACGGACTACAGTCATGAGGCACTTTTTGGTGGAAACACCATACTTACCACAGAAGTACACTATTAGCGGATCGCGGTTCGTGGGCGACACAAGCACCCTAATCAGCACCCACCTGTCTGAACCAGGTTGGCTACAATTCTCACAGTTGTGGCCGACCTTATGTCGCTCATGTGCCGCTTTCTACTCGGATCCAGCAGCGGTCCACCACTGCTATCCAACACCCGCCTCGTGTTAATACCCCATCAGCCAGATGTCAGACACGCAGTCGGGGGCACTAAACCACTCTGACTCTCGAGTGTCCGTCTCCCGATTGCTCGAGAACATTCGGTGCAAGCACTGAATTCACCGAACACATCAATACCGAGCACGCCGGCGAGTATCAGCGTGACGACTGGCCGGATACGGAGGCCGGACGGCAGGCTCGGCGTGATCGCGACGGGAATACGGACACGGGCGACGAGTAACCGATTGCTCGGGGAAAATACTTAATTCAGAGCGTTTGTTAAAATGAAGAAGAGACAGTTATCTATAGACTGTTGAGACGTGACTCGATCTCTTCAGCTGCCTCGAGAGCCACGCTATTGTTCGGCTCAGCACCGAACCCCTGGATCTCCATTGCCCCAGTAACCACAACCGCATTGCTCTCATGATAGCAGATTACCCCTGTCGAAGAGATCTCGCCTCGAACTGCCATGTCACCAATGTCTGGATCCTCTGGGTTGACCATCTGACTTCGCCCGTAGTCCTCGACTGCTTCCTCTGCATCGTCTTCATCGTCAACGATCGCAATCATGGCGAGTGCCATTGCGTCTTCGTCTCCGGAGACAAACATTGCATCAGTATCAGGGACTTCGTCTCGGTCGAAGGTCCACTCATAGCCATCATCGTCATCCTCAGCCGGATCCTCATCATCCATCGACTCTTCCGACCAGTCATCGCCGAAGAAGGATGCCTCGAGCATTACCTCTTGTTCGCCGCCTTCTTCGAATTCTGGTCCAAGAAAGCCATCTACACTCGAGGTACAGCCTGCTAGTCCTACCGTTGCCAGTCCACTCACACCAGTAATCGCCTTTCGACGTGTAATCTCCACCATTCTTTCGATCATCCCCCTAATGGGGACGCGATTCGCCTGCTATGATACAGGATACTGCACCGGGGGTCCGGGCCGAATCGCAGTCGTAGTGTTAGTATTCAATCATAATACCAATGGCAATGGCTTTCAGCGAACTCAATAGGTGAGAAACCAATTGATGGATTTACCGACGTGGTCCTCGATTGAACTCCCGGTCTGAATTCATCTGTTCTCACGCGGTTTCATGGCGAGCATGCGTACTTCGAGGAGGTTCTGCCGTGGCCCGAGGAAGCTGTTGTTTCGGTCGGTCTTCCAGTAGAGGAGTCAGTGATCGATGAGCGGCTGAGCTGGTACAACGAACGACTCTGAGTTGGACAGGAATGTCCAACAGTGGCGGAATTAGATTCAGAGGAGTTCGCGACGACTAGCTCTACGAATAGCGATACGCGCTCGTCGCCGTCGGTCGTTGGAACGAGCCGCAGAAAATCTGCTGGTGTCGCGTTTTACTCGTCGAGTGCGATCGTATCACCGAGGGGTTCATCGATATCTGCGACGTCGATTGGCTTTCCTTCAGCGTCGAATGGCTCTCCCGCGAAGAAGGGATCATCAGAGGTGTGCTCACCTATGTTGTCAGGTGATTGTTCAGGGTTTGTGAGCCACCATTCGGTGGCTTGATTGCCTACTTTTCGGCGTTCGACACGCCCTTGCTCGCGTAGCATCTTCAGCTTCTTCGTGACGCGCTCTGGGGGACAGTCGAGTGCGTCGGCGACATCACGAGCTGTGACGGTAGGTGCGTCACTCTCGTGTATTACGGCGAGCACATGTTCCGGGGTAAGCGTCTCGGCGACTTCTTCGGAACCATTACGAGTTCGCTCGCCCATGCTGGCTCTTTCTCCCCAGTGATACATAGCCCTGTGCCTCGTGCTAATAGAGGTGGATCACACCCAGTTAGCACACACTAACAGGAGGTGGCAGACCAATT
>SLIS01000460.1 GCA_007135505.1 Halovivax sp. | reverse complement strand
CTGAGGAAATGGCAGACACCAACTACGAAATCGTGCCCCACGTCGCGGCCCGGTACGTCCGTGACGAGGACCACCTCGACGAGATCGCCGGCCGCCTCACCGACGCGGGGGTAACCGACGTCTTCGTCCCCGGCGGCGATCGGGAGGAGCCGGTCGGCGACTACGAGTCGGCCTACGACCTGCTCACGGCGCTCGATACCCTCGGGTACTCGTTCGAGGAGGTCGGCATCACCGGCTACCCGGAGGGCCACGACTTCCTCAGCGATCGCACGCTCGCCGAGGCCATGGCGAAGAAGGAACCCTACGCCACGTACATCACCACCCAGCTGTGTTACGACCCGGAGGCCGTCGTCACGTGGATCGACGAGATACGCCAGCAGGGAATCGACCTCGAGGTGGAGGTCGGCATTCCGGGCGTGATGAAGTACCAGCGACTGCTCCAGATCTCGCAGAAAGTGGGCGTCGGCGATTCGGTGCGCTTTCTCCGGAAGACCACCGGGATCACCGACTTCGTCCGCCAGCTCGTCGGCTCCCGCGGCAAGTACGTTCCCGACGACCTCATCGAGGGGCTCGCGCCGTACGCCGCCGACCCCGAGTACGGCATCCGGGGCGTCCACCTCTACACGTTCAACCAGGTCCCCGACACCGAGTCCTGGCGGTGGGAGCAACTCGAGTCCTGAGCGAGTCGGCAGACGGCGTATCCGTCGGACTCGTCGCGTCGATTCTCCGCCGTCCGACCGTCGCGGTACTCCCCGACACGGTATTTTTGTACGCGCCGAACTATTCTCAGTACCGATGACCTCGCTCGCACCTGCCGACCCGCACACGACGGCGTTCACCGCGTCGGTCGACGCCGTCGACGGCTCGACCGTCTTCCTCGATCGAACGTACTTCTACGCCGAGAGCGGCGGCCAGCCCGCCGACCGCGGCACGATCGACGGGATCGACGTGGTCGACGTCCAGTACGATGCCGACGGACGCGTTCGCCACGAACTCGCGACGGCGCCGTCGGTCGAACCGGGCGACGAGATCGACGCCACGGTCGACCCCGACTTCCGCACGTACTGCATGCGCGCACACACCGCGAGTCACGTCCTCTACGGCGCGGGCCGTCGGTTGCTCGACGAGTTAGGATACGGCGGCTTCGACATCGGCGAGGCGAAGGTCCGTGTCGACTTCGCCACGTCCACCGAGATCGACGACGAGCTGCTGGTCGAACTGGAGCGCCTGACGAACCGGGCGGTGTGGGAATCACACGACGTGACGTGGGACGAGATGGGCCGCGAGGCGGCTCTCGATCGCGACGACATCGCGTTCAACACGAAGACGGAGGAGGGAATTGACGGCGACACGGTCCGGGTCGTGACCGTCGCGGACTGGGACGTCGCGGCCTGTGGCGGAACGCACGTGGAAAACACGCGCGAGATCGGGCCGGTTTCGGTGCTCGACCGGTCGAATCCCGGCGAAGGGCTAACTCGCGTCGAGTTCGCCGTCGGGCCGTCGGCCATCCGGCGACGGGCGACCGAACGCGAGCGAGCGATGCGTGCTGCTCGAGTACTCGGGACGAGCGTCGAGGGGCTCCCAGACGCCGTCGCACGGCTGCAGGATGAGCACGCCGAGGCTCAGGACGCCGTCGACGAGTTGCAGGAGACGGTCGTCGAGAGTCGCCTCGCCGACCTCCGCGAGGAAACCGTCCGGAAGGACGGGCACCGGTGGCTCGTCGGCGAGCTGTCGGGCCTGGACGCGAACGTACTCGCAGAGCGCGCCCAGGACGTCGTCGGCGACGACCTCGACGTTGTCGCCCTGGTGAGCGACGATGGTGCGTACCTGGCCGTGGCGACGACCGGTGCGGTCGAGGCGGGCGCCGTCGTCGACCGGGTGACCGACGAGTTCGGCGGCGGCGGTGGGGGCAGTCCGACCGTCGCCCAGGCGGGCGGCCTCGACGCGGACGCGGAACGCGTCGTCACGGTACTTCGCGAGGAATAGGGGCGACCGTCGGCCGGGACGGTCCGCCGGGTGTAGCGTCGACTGTCGATTGGTCGAAGCGCGTCGGCTGGTCTTCTTTCTCGCGGGACGTCGAGCGAAGCCAGCGTACCCGTCATCCGAACGGGTTGCTACGAACCTACAAGGTGGCCCCGGCCGAAGGTCGCCCCGTGCCAGCGGAACTGTTACGCGGCGAGCCGGTCGCGGCCGACGTTCGTGCCGCGGTGGCCGATCGCGTCGCGTCGCTCGAGGCCCACGGCGTCGTCCCGACTCTCGGGACGGTGCTGCTGAGCGACGATCCGACGGCCAACCGGTTCATGGACCTGAAACACGGGGCCTGTGCGGAACTCGGGATCGAGACGCGAGACGTTCGACTCGATCCCGCCGGTCCAGCCGCGGACCTCTACGAGGCGATCGATCGTCTCTCCGCGGACCCCGAGGTCGACGGCGTGTTCGTCCAGGTTCCGCTGCCGGACCACGTGTCGATACCGGCCGTCAGGAAGCGAGTGGACCCGTCGAAAGACGTCGACTGCTTTCACCCCCTGACCCTCGGCGGGCTCGTGACCGGTCAGCCACGCTTCGTCCCGGCGACGCCCGCCGCGGTGTGTGAGATCCTCGAGGCGTACGACGTTCCGGTCGCCGGTCAGGACGTCGCGATCGTCGGCCGGTCGGACGTCATCGGCAAACCGCTGGCGAACCTCCTCGTACAAGATAGTCCGCGGGGCAACGCGACGGTGACCGTCTGTCACTCCCACACCGCCGACCTCGGGTCCGTGACGCGGCGAGCCGACCTGGTCGTGACGGCCGCGGGCGAACCCGGCCTCGTCGACGGCTCGATGCTTTCACCCGGCACGGTGGTCGTCGACGTTAGCGCGAACCGCCGCCCCGTTTCCGAGAACAGTGACTCGGCGGACGAGGCGGGGGCGGGCGAGGGCGAGGGAACCGGCGAGACGACGGTCGTCGGCGACGTCGAATTCGAGAGCGCCCGACGCGTCGCCCGGGCGATCACGCCGGTCCCGGGCGGCGTCGGCCCGGTGACGCTCGCGATGCTCGTTCGAAACGTCGTTCGGGCGGCCGAACGCAACGCCGACGAGGAACGCGACTGATCGCCGAATACGCCCCACCGCGATCGGCGTGGACCGTCGTATCGGTGCCGGTTTCTGTCCTTTCGGCGTCCGGCGATCAGTCCATCGTCCGTACTTAAACACCTCCAGTATTGATGATTCACACTGATACCGTGGCCGCGAGAGGTATACGGTAACATGGGTCTCTGCGGGCCGCTCCGACAACTCGCCGACTTCGTCGAGGCGGTAGAGGGGAGTGGCGTGGCGGTGGACAGCGTGGACTTCCCGGACGGACTCCGGGAGCCGGACCCGACCGCGGAGCTCGAACTGGTCCTCCCGCTCGCGGCGGCCACCGACGACGGAACCGACCTCTCGATCGTCGCCGGGGACGTCGAATCCGACGGCTCGCTCCGACTCGACCTCGAAACGACGGGGTCGATCGTCCCATCGACGCCGGCGGCGCTCGCGGTCGACGTTCGCGAGACGTCGATCATGCCGGAGGGGACGATCGCGGTTTCGCTCTCCGTCTCGGTTTCGACCGACGCGGCCGCCGGGCGTGGCGTTTGTGAGACCGAGGCGGAGACCCGATCCGCGAACGATTCGCCGTCGAGTTCCGGTTCCGGCGCCGATTCGAGTACGGACGCGGACGTCCCGCCGTTCAGGAACCGGGAACTGCTCGCCGAGGTGTACGACTCCTGTGAGACGTTCGCCGAGATGACCGACGCGCTCGACATGGACGTCACCGCCGAGACGGTGCGCCGGTACATGATCGAGCACGGGATCCACGAGGCCACCTCCTACGACACGAGGAGCGACGCAGATAGCGACCACGACGAGACGGAACCCGTCGATGCCGACGCCGATCCCACCGACGCCGAACCCGCGGTCGCGAATGAGCCACCATCGGCCGGCGACACCGACGGCCAGGAGCAGCCGGTCGTTCTGACGGACGGGATCGGCCTCGCCGAGGACCTCGACGTCGATACCCTCATCGAGGCGGTCCGAAAGTCGAAGACGATCTACGAGGTCAAACAGGAGTTCGGCGTCGAGCGCGAGGACGCGGTCGACGTACTCCGCCAGTGTAACCTCCTCGACCTCATCGCCGGGCGCCTCGCCGACGACGGGCGAAACGAGGTGACCCGCGAGGAGATCGTCGGCCGGTTGCGGGACGCCTCGGCGACGCGATAGGTCTCCCGGCGGGTTGGTTTCGGCCCGGCCGCATGGGTTCCGTGCCGTCGCAGCCGGTTTGCGGGCGTGTATGCCCAATTTCGGCCCGTCCCGGCGCGTTCGTCATTGGTTCGATTCGGTCGGGACGCGATGAGCTATCAAGACACAACCATAAGGTTCTGCACTGTGTTCACTCGAGACGGGAACGCACCCGGGGCCGTATCACACGATGGCGATCGTCACCGACGTCTGGTTCGCACACGAGCGAGGAGCGCTCGCCGGGACGCTCGGGACGCTCCCGGGGCTCGACGTGGACCGCGTTCGGGAGGTGAGTACGGACCCCGAGCGAAACGTCTACTTCTTCCGGTTCGACGGCCCCCCGCTGGAGCGGATCCGGGCGACGCTGGCGGCGGATCCGACCGTTCGGTCGATCAGTCGAATGCCCGAGTTCGACGGCCAGCGACTGCTCGGTATCGAGTTCGAGCCGGACGCGAACCTCCTCGCACCCGAGGTGACCCGGGCCGGCGGCTACGTCCTGGACGCCCAGGGACGAAGCGGCGGGACCCGGCCGCCGGGCTGGTACGAACGGTGGTCGCTTCCGACGTCCGAATCGCTGCACGCGATCTGGCAGG
>SLIS01000352.1 GCA_007135505.1 Halovivax sp. | reverse complement strand
GGGGGTGCCGGTGTCGGCAGCGAGCGCCGGTTCCGACCAGCGAGTGCCGGTGTCAGCTCGTGCTACGCGGATCGATGCCGCCTCGGGATACGCCGACCGTCGTTTGTCTCCCGTTCGCAACAACGTTCAACTCGGCCGGCCCCGTACCGGGTCGCATGTCGACAGCGCACGCGATCGATCGGCTCGGTGTCCACGACTCGGTGTCCGCCGTCTTTCCGCCGGACGTCCTCGTCGAGTTCCTCCGGGCGCAGGAGCTTCCCACCGAGATCGACTCGGTCGACGACGCGGGTATCGGGGACTGCGACGGCGTAGTCACGTTCGAGCACCGTGAGGCGTTTCTCGACGTCGACTGGGTCCATACCATTCAGGCGGGCTACGACAAGTTCCCACTCGAGGCGTTCGACGCGGCGGACGTTACGCTCACGAACAGCACGGGCATTCACGACCGGACGATCGGGGAGACGGTCGCGGGGTACCTCCTCGCCTTTTCCCGTAGACTACACCGCCACGTCGCCAATCAGACCGATCGAACGTGGCGCCAGCCGGCCTGGGACGACGCGTTCACGCTGGCGGGCCGTCGCCTCTGCGTCGTCGGGACGGGAACCCTCGGTCGAGGAATCGCCGACGTCGCGGGGGACCTCGGCCTGGAGGTCGTCGGCGTCCGTCGATCCGGCGACCCCGTTCCCGGATTCGAGCGGGTGTATCCCGTCGACGACCTCCACGAGGCGATCGCCGACGTGGACTTCGTCGCCGTCGCCGTCCCCCTCACCGACGAGACGCGTCACCAGTTCGGTGCGCCCGAGTTCGAGGCGATGGACGCCGAGACCCGGTTCGTCAACGTCGGCCGCGGTCCGGTCGTCGACCAGGACGCACTGATCGAAGCGCTACAAGCGGGTGAGATCGCCGGGGCAGCACTGGACGTCTTCGAGACGGAACCGCTTCCCGAGGACTCGCCGTTGTGGGACTTCGACGAGGTGATCGTCACGCCACACGCCGGCGCGTTCACCCGGGATTACTACCGCGACGTCGGCGAAATCGTCGCGACGAACGTCGAGCGACTGGCCGGCGGTGAGCCGCTGACGAACCGGGTGAACTGACGCGGCGGTTCGATTACCGATTCTCGGCAGCCAACCGATCGGTCAGTCCCGTGACGATGGGTTTAACTGTCGGCCCACGGACTCTCGACCAAGAGCTTCTCTGGTGGTTCGCATGTCGGATACAGATACTGACGCCTCCGAAAACCCCTCGCTTCGGACCCCGATCGTCGCCGTCCTGGGTCACGTCGACCACGGCAAGACCAGCCTGCTCGACCAGATCCGCGGCTCGGCGGTGATCGAGGGCGAGGCGGGTGCGATTACCCAGCACATCGGTGCGACGGCCGTTCCGCTCGACGTCATCTCGGGCATCGCTGGCGAACTCGTCGACCCGGCCGACTTCGACCTGCCGGGGCTGCTGTTCATCGACACGCCCGGCCACCACTCGTTCACCACGCTTCGCTCCCGCGGCGGCGCACTGGCGGACATCGCTATCCTCGTGGTCGACGTCAACGACGGCTTCCAGCCGCAGACGATCGAGGCACTCGATATCCTCCAGCGCTCGGAGACGCCGTTCATCGTCGCCGCGAACAAGATCGACACCGTTCCCGGCTGGAACCCGACCGAGGACGCCCCGATCCAGGGGACCTACGAGAACCAGTCCGACCGCGTCCGCGGGGATCTCGACGAGCGACTCTACGAGATAATCGGCGAACTCTCCGACGAGGGCTTCTCGGCCGACCTCTACTGGCGGGTCCAGCACTTCCAGCGCAACATCGGCGTCGTCCCCGTCTCCGCGATGACCGGGGAGGGCGTCCCCGATCTGCTCACCGTCATGATGGGCCTCTCCCAGCGCTACATGCGCGAGGAGATGGAGATCGACGTCTCTGGACCCGGCGTCGGCACCGTCCTCGAGGTCAAAGAGGAGAAGGGCTTCGGGACGACCATCGACACCGTCCTCTACGACGGGACGATTCGGACCGACGACACGATCGTCGTCGGCGGAACGACCGACCCGATCGTCACCGACGTCCGCGCCCTCCTCCAGCCCCGTCCGCTTGCGGAGATCCGCACCGAGAGCCGGTTCGAGCAGGTCGAGGCGGTGAGCGCGGCGTCGGGGATCAAGGTTGCCGCCCCCGACCTCGCCGACGCGATGGCCGGCGCCCCGGTTCGCGTCGTCCGCGACCGCGACCTGGAGGACGTCATCGACGAAGTCGAGGCCGAACTCGCGGACATCGCCGTCGACACCGAAGAGCAAGGCGTCGTCGTCAAGGCCGACACCCTCGGCAGCCTCGAGGCGATGGCCGACGCCCTCGGCGAGGCCGAGATCCCGATCGTTCGCGCCGAGGTCGGCGACGTCGCTCCCCGGGACGTCTCCGTCGCTTCGACCGCCGAGGACCCCAAACAGCAGGTCATCCTCGGCTTCAACGTGGACACACTCGACGACGCCGAGCGCCAGGCAGACATCGACGACGTCACGCTGTTCACCGACGACGTCATCTACCAACTCGTCGAGGGCTACGAGGCCTACGTCGAGGAGATCGAACGCGCCCAGCAGGACACCGTCCTCGACAACATCACCCGGCCGGCCCGCTTCAGGATCCTCCCCGATCACGTCTTCCGGCAGAACGATCCCGCCGTCGTCGGCGTCGAAGTCAACGCCGGCACCCTCCAGAAGAACGAGTACGTGGTCCGCTTCGACGGCAACGAGACCGAGCGCGTCGGCGAACTCAAGGGCATCCAGGAGCAGGGCGAGGACGTCGACGAGGCCCGCGCCGGCAACCGCGTCTCCGTCGCCATCGACGGCCCGACCGTCGGCCGCCAGATCCACGAGGACGAGGAACTCTGGATCGAACTTCCCGAGAAACACGCCAAAATCTTAGAACAGGAACTCGCCGAGGAGATCCCCGGCGACGAACGCGAGGCGCTCAACATGTACCTCGATCGCCACCGGAAACGGGACCCGTTCTGGGGCAAGTGATCTACTCGCCGTAACCGGCGAACGTCTCTCGCCGTTTGACGAGAGGTCGCTGCGTGCGTGTTCGTCCACGCTCGCAGTCACTGCATCCTCGCTCGCAGTCACGCCGGCAGTCTCGCCGAAGTGGCCGATTCGTCCGATCGATCCAGGAGGTGACTGCAACCGCAAAGCCGGGGCGTGTATCGAATCCCTCCACGAATTCGGGTAGGGTAGTCCGGAGTGACAATCCGCTATCCAGAATCATTTTGCCCCCTCGCTCGCATCTCGGACGCATGCAAACGGTCCTGGAGCGGTTCGACAGCCGACGTGGAATCGTCGGACTGCTGGTCGTCGTCAGCCTCCTCGCCGCGTTCATCGTCGTCTCCGACGCCATTCTCTCCGGCGAACGAGATTCGATCCGGTACTTCGTGCTCTTCGTCGTTGTCCTGGTCGTCGGATACGTCGGCGCCACGCTCGGGTGGCAGCGGTTGCAGGAGTGATCGATCGACGACGCTCGAAATTGGGTCAGCGTGCGGTCGGCGTGAACTCGTTGCCCATCGCCTGTTTGACCTGCAGTGCCGCACTCGCGGCCAGACCGCGTGCTACTTCGTCGCACTCGGCGTCGTCGATGACCGAGTCGTCGTCGCCGACGGGATCGATGTCCGGCGTGAAGCCGGCACTCACGGGGTGGCCGATCGGCGGACGGACGGCGACCGTTACCTGCGGGCCGCCGACGCCCTGTGAGATGTCGCTGTCGACGACGTACTCGTCGGGGAGGAAATCGCGGGTTCGGGCGGCGACGCGGGAGACGTCCCGGCGGAGAACGCGTCGCTGACCGGGCGTCACCTCCTCGAGATCGTCCGCCGAGCGGTGCCCTGCTCGCGTCGTCCCCGGGCGACCCGCGTATGGAGTATTGCCATTCATGAGAAAGTCGGTACCGGTTCAACGAGTCGACCGGTCAAAAGCGTTTGGCTCCCGACAACGGACTGAGTGGTCGTCGCCCCACTCAGACGATCGGATCGCTCTCGCCGTAGGCGGCGACCACGACCGCTGCCGCGTACTCGCCGGCCTCGGCACTGGCCCGTTCGACCCGGACGCTGGGCTCGCCGAGTGTCCAGTCGCGTAGCTCGCTCCCGGCGGCGAGCCCTGCCCGGATCCGTCGCTCGACGTCGGTCGGCTCGATCTCACCGGCCGCCTCGTAGAACAGTCCTGGTCCGCTGTCGACGGATTCGACCCAGCCGAGCCCGGCGCTCACGCTGGTCGGTCCGGTCGCGTTCGCTCGTCCTTCCACGACCGTCAGGCGCCCACCAGCGGGTCCCAGATCGGGTGCCGTCCCGACCGCCTCGACCGGGACGCCGGCCGGGATCACCGACGAGACCGAAACGAGATTGTAGTTCTCGATCCCCGCATCCGCAAGCGCCGCGTCGTAGGCCGCCATCGCCGTCGGCCCGGTTGCCGATCCCCAGACGACCCGAATCGCACTCATTACTCGCGTTCGGGTCTCGACGGCGTAAGGCGTTGCGATCCGGCCGCGGGGTCGTTACGGCGTTGTCACTGGACCGGGCCAAAACCAGTGGTCGCGAGCGTGCCGAACGGGCACGCGAGCACGGGGAACGGCTGGTGCGCACCAGTTTACTCACCGCGAGCGAGGCCGTAGGCCGAGCGAGCGGGCCGACGACTCCACCGAAGGTGGGGACGGAGGCTTTTCATCAAAGTTTTGCCGAGGGCCAGCGAAGCTGGCCCGCAGCGCAAAAGTTCGTTTCTAGTCCATCGCGATGTACGTCTTCGTCTCCGTTACCCCCTCGAGTCCCTGTAGGCCCGAGGAGACGGCCTCGAGAACGTTGTAGACCTCGGGGGCG
>SLIS01000097.1 GCA_007135505.1 Halovivax sp. | reverse complement strand
GAGGAGATCTGTGCGGCACTCGACGATCCGGACTGTCGAGAGATCATTCGAGCCCTCGAGGAACCGTTGACCGCTGCCGAGCTACAGGAGCGCTGTGACATCCCGCAGTCGACGCTCTACCGGAAGCTGGAGCAGCTCACGGACGCGACGTTGCTCGAGGAATCGACCGAGATCCGGCGGGACGGTCACCACGCGAGTAAGTACGCGATCGCGTTCGACGAGATCAGAATCAGCATCGAAGCGGACCACACACTCGGTGTCGCCGTCGAGCGGCCGGCTCGCACGGCCGACGAGCGACTCGCCGACCTGTGGTCGGAGGTCAGAAGAGAAACATGAGTCCACACACCGCAGCTACGGAAGTGACCGTCGCCCTGGCCGTCGTGAAGACGATGGTCCTGCTCGTCGGCGGCGTCATCACGTACTTCGCGTTCAAGGCGTATCGGCGAACGAAACACCGAGCACTCGGTCTGCTGGCCGGCGGGTTCGGTCTGGTTACACTCGGGCTGGCGTTCGCCGGGCTCCTCCACGAGTTCCTCGGCGTCAACCTCGAGACCGGCGTCCTCGTCGAGAGCGTGCTGGTCTTGGTCGGGTTCCTGATAATCGCGTACTCGCTGTACGTGCAGTGAACCGCCCGGCGTCGAGCCTCGACACACTCGATTGCAGAATCCGGAAGAGTCGTGTAGTAGTTCCGGCGAAAAACGGGCAGAAACCACACGAGATCCGACTATAGTACTCCCGTGAGAGGCGGTCGAGCAGCCGTCGTACCAGCCGCCGACTATCAGCCCTCGAATCCTGCGTCGTCCATGACCTCGGCGAACTCGTCGGTGTCCATCGCCGACTCGTAGACGATCGCCGTCGCCATGCCGCCCGGGTAGACGCCCTCGTTGGTCACGTGGTGGACCTTGTGACAGTGCGCCGGGTAGATTCCGGGATCGGCGTCCGCCTCGAACTCGAGCGTGTAGCGCTCGGCGGGCCCGATGTTGACCACGTCCTCCTCGTACTGGGCGGCCTCGGGAACCGGACTCCCGTCCTTCTCGACGACCCGGAACCGGTGGGCGTGGGTGTGGAAGGGGTGTGACTCGTACCCGTTGTTCGAGACGTGCAGCCGGACGGTCTCGCCCTCGCTCACGATCAGCGGTGTCCCGAGTTCCGGGTGGAACGTCGTCGGGGCGGACCGGCCGTTGAGCGTGTAGGCGTTCGACGAACGATCGGCCGGGTCGTACTCGGCGTCGCCGCCTGCCTCCCGCTCGTGGAGGTCGGTGTCCCACTCTCGGAGGGTGAAGAAGTACTCCCGATCCGCCGGCTCGTAGCCCTCGGGGTCGACGCGGAAGATACCGTACATCCCCATATCGAGGTGGTTGTGAGTCTGATAGTGACAGTGATAGACGTGCGTCCCCGGGACGTCCCCGTGTAACTCGTAGGTGTGTTTCTCGCCCGGGTCGACTCGTTCGCGCGTCGCGACCGGTGCCCCGTCGTCCTTCCAGGTTTTCCCGACGGCGTGGACGTGGACCGTGTGCGGACGGTTGTGTTCGGTGTTGTCGTAGGTGAGTTCGAGCGTCTCGCCCTCGGGCATCCGGAAGATCGGTCCGGGAACCGACGGGTCGCGGTCGTCGGCCTTCCAGGCCCAGACCTCCGGCAACTCGAGCGGCCCGCCCATGCCCTCGTCGGTGACGAGCTGGTGGCGCGCCGGCACCGTCCGGAGCGTGGACTGAAAGTCCTGCTCGGCGACGTCGACGATCTGTGGCGGCGACGTGTACTGGTAGTCGGTCAGCGGCCCATCGGCCCCGGCTTCGTCGCCATCGCCGCCGTCTACCGGATCGTCGTCGCCCTCGTCACTGCCCCCGACACAGCCAGCCAGCGCCCCGAGCGCGCCTGCGCCGGTCATCGTGAGAACGGTCCGTCGATCGAGCGTGCGACCGGTGTGGGTCATGTACAGTTCGATCTTCAAACCCCACATTATCAAGGGGGTAAGCTGGTTCCCACGGCGTGGGAGAGGGTGCAGCATCGGACGAAGATATTCGGACGGGCGCGACAAAGAGCGAGCCGAGAGCCGGGTTCGACGGCGTAGCCGACCGCGTTACCGGTTGAGCGTGTGAATCGCGTGGCCGAGCGCGTTCTCGGCGGCTTCCATCACGGATTCGGACAGCGTCGGGTGGGCGTGAATCGTCCCGGCGACGTCCTCGAGGGTCGCACCGAGTTCGACTGCCAGGCCGAGTTCGCCGAGCAGTTCCGAGGCCTCGGGGCCGACGACGGAGGCGCCGAGAACGAACTCGGTCTCCGCGTCCGCGACTATCTTCACGAACCCGTCCGAGTGGCCGGTCGTCAGGGCGCGGCCGCTGGCGCGGAACGGGAACGTTCCGACGAGCGGGTCGAACCCGGCGTCCTCGGCTTCCTCCTCGCTCATCCCGACGGTGGCGATCTCCGGGTCGGTGAAGACGACCGCGGGCATCGCCTGGTAGTCGATCGCCGACGGTTCACCGGCGATCACCTCGGCGGCGACCTGGCCCTCGTAGCTGCCCTTGTGAGCGAGCATCGGCTCGCCGGCGACGTCGCCGACGGCGAAGATCGAGTCGACGTTCGTGCGTGCGCGGTCATCCGTCGGGATGAACCCGCGGTCGTCGGTCTCGACGCCGGCGGCCGCGAGGTCGAGCGTGTCCGAGACCGGCTGGCGGCCGACGGCGACCAGGACCTTCTCGGTGTCGAGTTCGATGGTTTCGGCCGCCGCGTCGGCGTCGTCCGAGGCGCTTTGCGCCTCGCTGCCCCCGTCGCTCGCGACCGCGTCGGCCGGCTCGGCCACGACGCGAATGTTCTCACCCAGGTCCTGCCACTCCGAGGCGCTGTAGCCGAAGTGGAAGTCGATGCCGAGTTCCTCGGCTCGCTTTTTCACCGGGCGCGTGAGGTCGTCGTCGTAGCCCGGCAGGACCTCGTCGAGCATCTCGATGACGGTGACGTCGGTTCCCAGCTTCGCGAAGACGCCCGCCAGTTCCATGCCGATGTAGCCGGCGCCGACGAGTACCAGCGACTCCGGGACGTTCTCCAGCGAGAGCGCTTGGCGCGAGTTGAGGACGGGTTCGTCGGCGAAGTCGAAGCCGGGAATCTGGATCGGGCGCGAACCGGTCGCGACGATGGCGTGTTCGAACGAGACGGACTCGGAGCCCTGGCCATCGCCGTCGTGGGAGATCCGGGCCGTGTTCTCGTCGGCGAACGTCGCGGTCCCCTCCATCAGGGAGACGCCGTTGGCCTTGCAGAGCTTCTCGACGCCGCCGGTCAGCTGGTCGACCACCTCGTCCTTCCAGCCGACCATCCCGGCGAGGTCGATCGCGGGCTCGGCGTGGATGCCCATCTCTTCGGCGTTTTTCGCCTCGTGGGCCACGTCGGTGGCCGTGATCATCGCCTTCGAGGGAATGCAACCGTAGTTCAGACAGGTGCCCCCGTAGGCGTCCTTCTCGACGAGCGTGACGTCCAGGTCGAGCTGACCCGCCCGGATGGCGGCGACGTAGCCCGCGGGTCCCGCCCCGATCACCAGCACGTCCGTTCCAGTGGTAACGTCTCCGACGACCATTGCTAGCTATACAATCCGAGCCGAGCTATAAAAACTGGCAGGTATTACGTCGAGCGGTGTGAGAAGGGAGACCGGATATTCTTGCCCATTCGTCCAGTACAAGGACGGATTAGAGGGTAAAAGTCCACAGATATCGACCATCACAACGAGTATCATGGACCGCTGTCGCCGGCATGCAGGCCCCGCTCGAACCCGGCGTCACGGTACCCGCTCGACCTCGTAGCCGCGGTCCTCGATCGCGTCGATCACAGACCGGGCGTGTTCGGTGCCGCTGGTGACGACCTGGAAGACGAGGTACGCCTCCCCGACCCGCAGGTCGTCGACGGCGCGGTCGTGACGGACGGTCCGGATGTTCGCGCCGTGATCGGAGATGACCCCGGAGATGTCCGTCATCTTGCCGGGCTGGTCGGTGATCCGCACCCGCAGGCGAAGCAGTTGATCGCGATCGGTCAGCGCGTGTTCGAGGACGGTCTGGAGCATCGAGATGTCGATGTTACCGCCGCCGAGGACGGGAACGACCGTCTCGTCGACCACGTCAAGTTCGCCGGACAGCAACGCGGCGACCGGGGCCGCCCCGGCACCCTCGACGAGTTGCTTCGCCCGTTCGAGAAGCACCAGCGTGGCGTGAGCGATTTCGTCGTCCGAGACGGTTATCACCTCGTCGACGTGGTCCTGGATGAGGCCGAGCGTGAGTTCGGAAATGCCGCCGGTCGCGATGCCGTCGGCTATCGTCTGCGCGTCGTCGATCGACTGGGGGATCCCCTTGTCGAGGCTGTCCGGGACGGTCGCCGCCGACTCGGCCTGGACCCCGACGACGCGGACGTCGGGATCGAGTTCGGCCAGCGCGACGCTGATCCCGCCGATCAACCCGCCGCCGCCGATCGGGACGACGACCGTATCGACGTCCGGCAGTGCCTCGTGGATCTCGATGCCGATGGTCCCCTGGCCGGCGACGATCGCCGGATCGTCGTAGGCGTGGACGAACGCGACGTCGTCGCCGTCGGCGAGCGTCCCCGCGTGGGCCATCGCCGCCTGAAAGTCCCGGCCCTCGAGTTCGACGGTGCCGCCGTAGCTGCGGGTGGCGTCGACCTTCGCCTGCGGGGCGTGTCGGGGCATCACGATCGTCGAGTCGATCCCCACGTTGGTGGCCGCGAGAGCCACGCCCTGGGCGTGGTTGCCCGCACTCGCCGCGACGACGTGGGAGACGTCGCCGCGTTCGGCGAGTTGCACCAACTTGTTGTACGCGCCACGGGTCTTGAACGAGCCCGTCCGCTGGACGTTCTCGAGTTTGAGTCCCACGGAGTCGGCCCCGCT
>SLIS01000105.1 GCA_007135505.1 Halovivax sp. | reverse complement strand
CGGTGTCTTGCACCTCGACGTGACCCCGAGCAACGTGCTGGTTCGTCGGCGCGGACCGCCGGCGGTGATCGACCTGAACTCGGCCGTCTCGAGCGACGAGGGGACGACGACGCTCTTTCACCACGACGCGTTCAAACCGCCCGAGCTCACGCCGACCGACGCCCGCGAGGAGCCCGTCGGACCGTGGTCCGACGTCTACGCCCTCGGCAAGTTCCTCGTCTTCTTGCTCACGGGCGAGACGGTACCGTTCGAGGCGTCGTCGCTCGATGATTGGCACGCCGTCGACCCGCGTGACCACGGCGCCAACTGTTCCGGCGAACTGGCCGCCCTGCTGGAGCGGGCGACCGCGCCGCGGCCCGACGAGCGATTCGACGACGTCGACCGGCTGTACGACGAACTGGCTCCCTACTTCGACGTACCGGATCGATCCGCCCGGCTCCGGGACACGGCGTCCGGTCGCGCTGTTCTGGTCCACCCCGGCGACGCCGTCGGTCGCTGGTCGGCGGACGAGCGCGTCCCGGCCGTCGTCCTGCCCGACGCGGATCGCCACCTCTGCCCGGAACACGCCGTCTTCGAGTGCGAGGGCCGGACCTGGACTCTCCAGGACCGGAGTCTCAACGGGACCTTCGTCCGCACCCCCGACGGGTGGGAGTACGTCATCTCGGCCGACGGTCGCGACCGCCGCCGGGCGGCCTCGGCGCCGCTTCCCCGACGGGATCCCGACGCGTCGATCCGACTCTTCGACGGCGATCGGATCGCGCCGGTGAGCCCGGAGTACGGTCCGACGCTTCGATTCCGGACCGACTGAGACGGTCGCCGCCCCGGCGACGTGCCCGAAGAGGATCCCTCCGATCGGGTCGACCGGCCCGTTCGGGCCGATGGCACGGCTGGTGAGCCACGACGAAACGGATACCCGAAGAAATGACGGGTCCCCCGCGAACGGGGCGACGATTCAGTCGTCGGCGGACGCGCCGGCGCCCGCTTCGGCCTGGGCCTTCGTCCAGGAGAGCTTGCCGCCGGCGGCGAGGATGTCGCGCTCGCGCTCCGAGGCGTGGAATCCGGCCTCGAACTCCTCGCCGTTGACGCGGATGGTGAACGCCTCCTGTTCGCTCTCGACGCCTTCGTGGACGTTCTCGACGATCTCGACCTCGTCACCCTGTTCGATCGAATCGTAGGTGTCCTCGTCGATCACGAGGGGAACGATGCCGAAGTTGAAGAGGTTCGCCCGGTGGATGCGGGCGAAGCTCCGGGCGAGGACGGCCTCGACGCCGAGGTGCATCGGACACATCGCGGCGTGCTCGCGCGAGGAGCCCTGGCCGTAGTTCTCGCCGGCCAGCAGGACGCCGCCGTCGGCCTCGGCCGCGCGGTCGGCGAAGCTCTCGTCGACGCGCGAGAGGGTGAACTCCGAGAGCCGGTCGATGTTCGAGCGGTACATCAGGATGTCCTGCGTGGCGGGGATGATGTGGTCCGTCGTGATGTTGTCGTCCATCTTCAGCAGGACCTCGCCCGCGATGTCGTCGCTGATTCCCTCACGCAGCGGGACTTCGCCGATGTTCGGGCCCTTGACGAGGTCGTCGTCGACGGCCTCGTCGGGCGTGATGAGGTCGGCCTTCGAGGCGTCGTACTCGTCGGGCAGCTCGAAGCCGGGATCGTCCAGGTCCTCGAGTTCGTCGGCGAGGTCGCGCGGGTCCACGATTTCGCCCTTCAGGGCCGCGGCCGTCGCGACTTCGGGCGAACAGAGGTAGACGTTGTCGTCCTCGATGCCCGAGCGCCCCTCGAAGTTGCGGTTGAATGTGCGAAGCGAGACGGAGTTGGAGGCGGGGACGTGGCCGATGCCGATGCAGGCGCCACAGGTCGCCTCGGAGAAGTTGACGCCGGCGGCCATCATCTCCGCGACCCAGCCCTGGCGGGCGAGGATCTCGGAGGCCTGCTTCGAGCCGGGCGCGACGATCATCTCGGTCTTCTTGTCGACGGTCCGTCCCTCGAGCATCTTCGCGGCGGGCAGGACGTCCTCGTAGGCGCCGTTGGTACACGAGCCGATGATGACCTGATCGACATCCTCGCCGGCGACCTCGCTGACGGGGACGACGTTGTCGGGCATCGACGGCGTCGCGATGAGCGGTTCGAGGTCCGAGAGGTCGACGACGATCTCGTCGTCGTACTCGGCGTCGTCGTCCGGCTGGAGTTCGACGTACTCCTCGCCGCGGCCGACGCGCTCCAGGTAGTCCTTGGTCTGCTCGTCGGTCGGGAAGAGTGAGGAGGTCGCGCCGAGTTCCGTTCCCATGTTGGTGATCGTCATCCGTTCGGGAGCGGTGAGCGTCTCGGCGCCCGGACCGGTGTACTCGAGGATCTTGCCGACGCCGCCTTTGACCGTCAGCCGTCGCAGCATTTCGAGGATGACGTCCTTGGCGGTGGCCCACTCGGGGAGTTCGCCTTCGAGGCGGACGTTGACGATCTCGGGCATCTCGATGTAGTACGGTGCGCCGCCCATCGCGACGGTGACGTCGATGCCCCCGGCGCCGATGGCCAGCTGGCCGAGGCCGCCGGGGGTCGGCGTGTGCGAGTCGGAGCCGAGCAGCGTCTTGCCGGGGGCGGCGAAGTTCTCCCGGTGGACGTTGTGACAGATGCCGTTACCCGGACGCGAGAAGTGTGCGCCGTAGGTACCGGCCGCCGATCGCAGGAAGCGGTGGTCGTCGGTATTCTTGAAGTCGAACTGGTAGGTCTGGTGGTCGCAGTACTGGGCGGCGATCTCGGTCTGGACTTCGTCCAGTCCCATCGCTTCGAACTGGAGCCAGACCATCGTCCCGGTCGTGTCCTGAGTGAGGACTTGGTCGATCTCGATGCCGATCTCCTCGCCGGTCTCGAGGTCGCCCTCGACGAGGTGATCGTCGAGAATCTTCTCTGTGAGCGTACGTCCCATAGCAGGGAGAAATCGGCTACGCGGCGCCATAAAACCAGCGTGTTCGTCGCACGCTGCGGGCCGGAAACCCGAGGATTGCGGGGCCGATGGCGCAAATTTTGCCCGCGACCTCGTCCGCTGGCGGCTCCCGACGAGGCGCCGGAATTCGACCGGTCAAATTGTCCGCCGGTTTCCGGGTACGAGACCGCCGCCGTCGAGGCGGTAGAACCCTGCCAGACCGTCCCGTCGAGGCGGTCGAATCCCCACATCGGCGACTCGGCGTCGGTCCGGAACTGGCGTCGGTCCGGATCGGATACCGGCGCGGGCCGAACGCGACACGTTTTTGCCGGTACCGCCAACTCCTCCTGTCATGTACAGATCCGGCGCCTTCGTGGCCGAGTACGTCTCGCCGACGACCGACGAACAGGTCCAGCCAAACGGCGTCGATCTCACGCTCGACGTCGTCTTCGAGCAACTCGAACCCGGACGGATCACGCGCGACGGGAAGGAGATCGGCGACCGCGTGGCTCGCCCGCTCGAAGAGCTAGAGGAGAAGGCCCCGGCCACGTATTACCTGCCGGAGGGCGTCTACGTCGCTCGATACGGCGAGCGGATCAGCGTCCCCGAGGGCCACGTCGGCTTCGTCTATCCGCGCTCCTCGCTCATGCGCAACTCCTGCATGCTGAACACGGCCGTCTGGGACGCCGGCTACCAGGGCCGCGGTGAGGGGCTCCTCCAGGTCCACCACGACGTCGAACTCGAGCGTGGGGCCCGCATCGCCCAGTTCGTCCTCGCCGAGGCCGACCACGAGGACGTCTACGACGGCACCTATCAGGGCGAGAACGTCGAGTGACGGCCTCCGATTCTCGTCTCGACGACGGGCTGGGTTCCGGCGTGACAGCGTCGGGACGGTTGCACTCGCCGCGTCGATCGCGACGCTCGTCGTCGGTTCGCTGCCGATTGGCGTAGCATTTTGGCGCTGGACGCGCAAGCATCGTCAGCGACCATGATGGCCACGACTCACGCGTTCGTCGCCCTCGCCGCGGTGGCACCCGTCGCCTACGCGGCCCCGCCGGAGTTAGCGACGCCGCTCGCCGCGGGGGCGATCCTGGGCGGACTCGCCCCCGATCTCGACGTGGCCGTCGAGCACCGCCGCACGCTTCACTTCCCGTTGCTGGGTTCGCTTCCGGCCGCGACAGCGATCGCCGTCGCACTGATTGCCACGACGCATCTCTCGGTGGCCCTCGCGGCGTTCGCCGTCGGCGCCTGGCTCCACGCGGCGAGCGACGCGATCGGCGGCGGGCCCGAGTTCGACCCCTGGACGAATCCCACCGAACGGGCCGTCTACGATCACCTTCGGGGCCGGTGGATCCGTCCGCGACGCTGGATTCGCTACGACGGCGCGCCGGAGGATGCCGCGGCGGCCCTCCTCCTCGCGGTCCCGGTCCTGTTCGTCTTCGATGCCCGCTGGATTCGGGGCCTCGCCGTGGCCGGGATCGTGGTCTCGGTCGGCTACGCTCTGCTCCGACGTCGCGTCGCCGAGTGGGCGGGATCGGGGCTGTGACCCGTCGGTAATCGGTACGCTCATGGCTCGTCGGTCGAAGCCACGGGTATGGTCGACGTCGTGGTCTCGCGGATGGCGCACCTGGTGTTCGCCGCCATCTGGGCGGGGACCGTCTGCTACGTGGCGTTCGTCGTCGTGCCGCTGGCCCGGGACGGCGCGTTCAACACGACGGAGCCGCTCGAACGGTTCTCCGGGTCCCTCAAGACGATCTCGCGGGTAAGTTCGCTTGTACTCCTAGTCACCGGCGGGCACCTCGCCGGGGTGGGGTACACGGCCGAGAGCCTGTTCGAGACGACGAACGGTCAGCTCGTCCTCGCCATGACCGGCCTCTGGCTGGTCCTCACGGCCCTCGTGGAGGTGGCGGCCGCTCGGTTCGAGCGCGGGATCGACGCCAAGAAGATT
>SLIS01000287.1 GCA_007135505.1 Halovivax sp. | reverse complement strand
TGACCGGGATGGCGAGTGGCACCGCGACGAAGATGGCGAGCACGCTGCCGAGTGCGGAGAGTCGGATCGCCTCGTGACCACGACCCGCGAGGACCAGTCGATGTCCGGGTAGCGCCGTGAGGGCCATCTCCGCGTCGGGGACGCCGAGGGCCATTGCCGGAATTGCGTTGACGAAGGTATGAACGACGCCGGCCGCGAGCATCGCGGCACCGACGAGCAGGGGCGGCCCCGGAATCGACGTCGCGACCCCGGCCAGGATGAGTGCGAAGTTGTTCGCGTGCAATCCGGGTATCAATCCGCTTATCGAGCCGAGCACGCTCCCGGCGACCGTCCACGCGAGAACCTGCACGGAGAACGGAACGTCGAACACGAACTCGGGGGCGACCATTCGACGGCGTCTCGCCGCCCGATCGTATATAGAGGCTGGGCCGAATCGAGCTGGGACCCAGTGCGGCAGTCCGTGACGGGTCGCCGGTCAGCAACCCGATCCTTCCAGTCGTGTTGGGTTCCGCTTCCAACCGGTCCGCCAAACGGCGACTGCATTCCGGTTCCGATCACTGCCGACAGCAGTCGCTACCGAGCGGCAAAAAATGGGAGAATTGTCGTCGAGTGGCCGCGTTAGCCGAAGAGCTCGCCGAGACCCTCACCGCTGGCCTCGTCTTCCTCGTCATCGTCGTCCGTCGTGTCCGGCACGTCGCTGGTCTCTTCGACCGCCTCGTCTTCGTCACCGGCCTCCTCGGCCGCGGCTCCGCCAGCGGCGGCGCCACCGGCCGCGGGAACGGCTGCGGCGTCGGCGACGGCCTCGTCGATGTCGACGTCCTCGAGTGCGGCGACGAGCGCCTTCACACGAGATTCTTCGACGTCGACGCCGGCGGAGTCGAGTACGCCGGTCAGGTTTTCTTCGTTGATCTCTTCGTCCGCTTCGTTCAGGATGAGTGCAGCGTAAACGTATTCCATTGTCGTAGTTCTCCGTTGTGATCAGCCGAACATCGCACCGAGTCCTTCGGCACCGGCGTCGTCATCGTCATCGTCGTCGGTGTCGTCCTCCTCGGTGGTGTCCGTGTCGTCCTGGTCGTCTGTCGATTCGTCACTGTCCGCCGCTTCGTCAGCAGTCGACGCGGCCGGTGCCTCGACGTCCTGGAGTGCGTCGGGTAGGGCGTCGGTGTCGTCGATCTGGGCCGCCAGGGAGCGAAGCTGCGCATCGGCCTTGCTCACGAGGTCGCCCATGAGGGCTTCGTCCTCGATCGCGGCCTGGAGGCCGAGGCTCTTGGCTTCGCCAGTTGCCCTGGCGACGAGCAGTGGTGCCGTCGATTCCGTCGGGAAGACGGCGTTGACGGCGAGGTTGCGTGCCTGGGCAGCCGCGCTCTGTACGTCCCGCTCGTATTCGTCGACGTCGATGTCGAGGTCCTCGGGATCGAACGTAACCCCGTCGGCGTACACCGAACGGAGATCCAGGCCGACCTCCTTGGCCTCGATCCCCAGTTCGTTGAGGACGTTTGCGAGGTCGCTCGTGACTTCTTCGCCGGCCTCGAGGACCGTCGAGTCCTCCATGACCTGGATCGAACCGTCCTCGATGCGTGCGTTGGCTCCGATCTGCTGGAGTTCGCCCACGAACGGTCCCGGATCGACGCCGGTGTCACCTTCGGGGATGACGATGTCGTTCGGCGCGACTTCACCGGCACCGATTGGTGCTGGTGTCTTCGACGCCTCGAGCTCGCGGTAGAGACTGAACGGGTTCTCGTCCGTGAGGACGATGCCGACCTGTCCCTCGACGTGCTCGGTGAGTTCGCCGACGTCGGTCGCTTCGAGTGCGCGACGCTGGAGCGTGTTGCGACTCACGCGCAGGACGGCCGTTCCGTGAAGTTCGCGTCGCATGTCCTGCAGCTGTTTCGAGGGAATGCCGGTGATACCGACGATGCCGACGTTCTCGTGATCCTCGATGAGCGACTCGATTGCTTCGACCTCCTCCCGCTTCCACTCGGGGAGGTTCTCGGTCTGTCTCGTTGCCTCGGCGCTCATATCAGGCCACCTCCACGGACGGACCCATCGTCGTCTTCACGTAGACGGAGTCGATGTTCTGTGGGCCCTTCTCGAGGTCAGCGTGCAGCCGTCGCAGGATCACGTCGATGTTGTCGGCGATCTCTCCCGCGTCCATGCTCTCGGCGCCGACGCGCGTGTGGAACGTCCGTCGGTCACCCGAGCGAAGCTGTACGGTGTTTTTCATCCGGTCGACCGTCTCGACGACGTCGTCGTCCGGAGAGAGTGGGGTCGGCATCTTTCCTCGCGGACCGAGGACGGTCCCGAGGTACCGACCGATGTCCTGCATCATCGCCTCCTCGGCGATGAAGAAGTCGGTGTCGTCGGCCAGGTCTTTGGCCGCATCGTCGTCATCTCCGAGGTCGGCGAGCTCGTCGCCGTCGAAGACGTCATCCGCGACGTCCTCGGCTCTGAGCGCCGTTTCTCCCTCGGCGAAGACGACGATCGTCGTCTCCTGACCGGTACCGGCCGGGAGGACGACGGACTCGTCGACTCGATTCGACGGTTCGTCAAGATCTAGGTCACGAAGATTGATCGCGAGGTCGACCGTCTCGGTGAAGTTCCGAGCCGGCGACTCCTCGAGTGCGTTCGTGACTGCTGTTTCGATATCCGAATCTGCCATCGTTCACCTCCGTAGTACGCAGGGTGTGCTCCTACGGGTCAGTGAAACAGGCAAAGCCTGTCTCACGTTCAAAGAGTGCCAATACGGACTTAAACCCGTCGAACCAGAAGCGCCTCACTCCAACGTACACAGTCGTTCCGTGAGTTATCAGCATCCGACCGTTTCGAAGCGATATCCTGTCTTACCGGCGCCCGAGGCCCACGTCTCACCAGTTTCGGGCCCGAAATTCATCCCCATGTCACATAAAACAGGTGAGATGCTTCGCTGCTCCCACCGACTATCGGATCGTTCGAACAATAGCCAGGCGACGCTGACTCCCCGCACTTGATACCGGATACTCGGCATCGAAATCTATTTTTGATCCGGGAATTTATCCTAAATACGATGACACTGAGCGGCTACCAACTGATCCAGTACGCTCAGCAGGGGGTGCTTCCGCTCACCCTTCTACAAGATTCCGTGGATTTCGTTCTCGGCCTCTCTCCGTTCGAACTGTCGGGACTCCTCCTCGCCGGGACCTTCCTCCTCGGAGGCATCCTCCTCGGGCTCCTCCCCAGCTACAGCTCGAAAACGATCGAGACGGCCCGACAGAGTCCGGTCATTTCCGTTTTCGTCGGTATTCCGGCGACACTGGTGCTCGTCATGTTTCTCTACCTGGCTGTGGTCATCTCCGAATCGTCCATCGGGATCTTCTTCGCAATTCCGCTGGTCACCGTCACCCTCGGGTTGCTCCCGGCCTGGACCGTACTCGGGGTCGTGACGACGGGAACGTTCCTCGGGGCGCGGGTGGGCCGCGATACCGTCACGGTCGGTCTACTGGCCGGCGTCTTACTCGTCGGTGCACTCGCGTTCGTGGTAGAGGTCCTGGTCGTCGTGGGAGCGCTCGTCTCCTGTCTCGGGGTCGGCGCCGGGACACGCGTCCTCGTCAGCGGCGGAACGACGACCGATCCGGAGCAACGGAAGGTTCCACCGGCGAACAAGATCTGAACGGCTATCGGCCCGACTCGGTGGTGTAGCCCACGTCTTCGGTGCCCAGTAGCCGATGGCGCGTGATGACTCTGACTGAATGCCAAGTGAACGGTGAGTGAGACGGCACCAAGTGAACAGCAAGTGAGACGGCGCCAAGTGAACGGCGAGTGAGAAGGAAACTGCGCTTCGGCGCGTTCGATTGCCTGTAAAGCGTTACGCGTCCGCGAAGATATCGTCGTACTCGCCGCTATCGATCCGTTCTTTGAACTCGCGGGGGTTTTCCCCTTCGATCGTGACACCGAGCGACGTGCAGGTGCCGACGACCTCCTTCGTCGCGTTCTTCAGGTCGTAGGCCAGCAGATCCGGAAGTTTCTGTTCGGCGATGGTCTTGACCTGTTCGACGGAGAGGTCGGCGACGAAGTCCTCCTGGGGTTCGCCGCTGCCGGTCTCGAAGCCGGCTTCGTCTTTGACCAGCGCGGCAGTCGGTGGGACGCCGACGTCGATGTCGAAGGAGCCGTCGTCCTCGTACTCGACCGTCACCGGGACCTCCGTCCCGTCGAACGCGGCGGTCTGATCGTTGATCTCCTGTACGACGGCCTGTACGTCGACAGGGGTCGGTCCAAGCTCGGGACCGAGCGGCGGGCCAGGGTTGGCCTGCCCGCCCGGAACGAGCACTTCGATAGTTCCAGCCATACGAGACCAAACCCGTGCGCGATTTTTAAGGGTTGCTTTTCGTCGCCGGCCGGTCTGTGCGTCGCTGTCCCATTCAATGGCGGCGATACCCCGACACGAACTACGGTTCGTCCGAGACGGCCCGTCGACACCACTCCGCGAACGGTTCGTCGACGGCCGATTCGTCGAATCGCTCGATACACGGGACGTCGTAGGGATGGATGTCGCGAACGCGACTTGCGAACGCCTCGTACCGCTCGCTCGTCGTCTTGGCGATCAATATCTCTTCGTCGTCCGTCGTCACGTCACCGTCCCACCGGTAGGTCGACCGGCAGGAAACTCTGTTTACGCACGCGGCCAGTCGTTCCTCGACGAGTGTTTCGGCGATCGTCGCTGCGTCGGCTGGTGGCACAGTGATGTACGCAGTTGGCATCGGTGACGGTTACGTCACTGGTCCGGTAAAATGTCCCGACGTCCTCCCGATCACATCGATCACTCGGATCGGACCGTCCGGAACGAACCCGTGATATTCCACTCGTGAATGCACAGGGGTTCGCCGACTCGTCGGCGGTCGATAGCCCGTGCCAGACGCCAGTTCGTCCGCCGCGAAT
>SLIS01000397.1 GCA_007135505.1 Halovivax sp. | reverse complement strand
TGGCGCGGAACGGATTCGAGCGCCTCGACGCCGACGGCGCCGACTGGATCGTCCAGCCGCGAGACGGGCGGTATCGGGATGCGGATGCGACCGTGCTCCGGTACGTTCTCGCTACGATCGACGACGCGCTGGCCGACTATCCCGAGCCGGTACTCGATCCCGACGAGCGGCGCCGCTGGATCGAGACGCGTCTCGATCAGCTGGCCCGAAGTGAACTCACACTCGTCGCCCACAACCTCGACGTCCTCGCTCGGCGGTGAGAGCGAGCGACCGGCACCCCGAAACACTAACACGAGTGGCGCGTCGATGAGCGCTCGTGCCACTCGCTGCCGTCTCCGCGTCGGTCCCCGATCTCCTGCGTCTCCTGGCGGTTCCCGTCTTCGCCTGGGTCGCGATTCTGGACGTCCGAACCCGACGGGTGCCGAGCGAGGTATGGATCCCGCTCGGGGCGCTGGGTGTGACGTTACTCGTTTGGGACGGCTGGATCGCGTACACGACTGGCGTATTTGCCTGGCAGTCGTTCCTGATTCCGGCGGCGCTCAGCCTGGGAATCGTCGTCCCGCTCGCGTACCTCTTCTGGTGGTTCGGCGGCTTCGGCGGCGCCGACGCAAAGGCGCTGCTGGTACTCGCCGTGCTGTTTCCGGTCCTGCCGACCTACGCGATCGGCGGGTGGACGATGCCGGTCGGCGCCGGTAACGAGTTGCTGCCGTTCTCCCTCTCGATCCTGGCAAACGGCGTCCTCGTCGCGCTCGCGATCCCGGTCGTGCTGGCGGTCCGAAACGGGCTCGCCGGCCGATTCACCGCCGCGATGGCGATCGGTTGGCCGGTCGCCGCGAGCCGACTGCCCGAGACGCACGGCCGCCTGCTCATGACGACGAACGGGTTCGCCCTCGGCGGACTGGATCTAGACGCACTCCGGATGTACCTGCGCTGGCGGGGGTGTACGCTTTCGGAGCTGCGCGCGGATCCGGAACGGTTTCGCGATCCGAACTCCCTCCCCGACGAGCCGAATCCACCCACCGACGGTGCCGTCGAGGCGTCGAGTCTCGTCGCCGACGGCGGCGAACCACGGCCGAATGGGAGCGGGGGCCCAGTCGTAACCGACGGCGAAGCGATCGTCGAACCGGACGCCGAGTACGACGACCCCTGGGGCGCGGCCGCCTTCCTCGACTCGATCGAGGGATCGGCCTACGGGACGGACCCAGCCACCCTCCGTGACGGACTCGACGTCGTCGTCGAGGCGGACACCGTCTGGATCTCACCAGGCACGCCGTTTCTCGTCCCGCTGTTCGTCGGCCTCCTCCTCGCACTCGGCTACGGCGACCTGCTCGTGACGCTCGTCGCTTGAGGCTACGAGCGGTATCGAAGGCGCTCGTACAGCGGCCAGCAGACGGTCCAGAAGCAGACGAAGGTCCCGCCGAGGGCGACGATGGCCAGCCAGATGCCGCCGCGATAGCCCGGTGGCCCCGTCGCGACGGCGCCGACCACGCCGACCACCAGGAGTACCGAAACCGCCAGGCTGCCGTACTCGAGGGTCGCCGCGACGGGATGGTCCCGGAACGCGGTCGCGACAGACGCGAGGTCCATAGCCGGTTGGTCGGCGACGGTCGACTAAACAGTCACGGTGTGCCACCGATCGGCGGACGAACCCGTGCGTCGTCGGACTACGCGATACTGCCGGTACCCGCTGTCCTATCGCTCACCGCCTGGCTACTCTCGGCTCACGTTATTCGCCGCTCGCCTCGTCGAGGCTTCGCACGGCTCAGCCTCGCTACTCTCGAATTCGTCTCCACAATCGGCTAGCGGAGTCACGCGCGAGTTCGGCCCCACGGCGCCAGTTCGCCGGGTCGAGTGCGAAGCGCGCGCCGCCGGCAGCCAGCCAGAGCCAGAACTTGATCTCCTCGCCGACGCGGCGAGCGTGACGTGAGTGGTGCACCACCGGAATGGTGACGGCGACGGCGATCGCCAGACCGACGACACCGCCGGCCGCGTACACCGACAGTACCGGGAAGTACTCGAGCGCGGCGACGAGCGGCGCGAGTCCAAGCGCTGCGAGTACGCCGCGGCGGACGCTCGGCCGGACCGCCGCTTCGACGGTCGGGGCGAGGACGAGTTCCCGCCCGAGGACGATCAGTTGCCAGCCGGCGAACGCCCCGAGCGCGGCGCCGAGGAGGACGATCGACTCGGTCGTTGCGTTGCTCGCGACGAGGAAGAACGTGCCGAACGCGATGGCGAATGCGAGCGACACGGTCGCGGGATCCGGCCCCACGGTGTCCGCGAAGCCGCGAACGACGGAGAGCAAGGCGAGTCCGACCGCGACACCGACGACCACGTCGACCAGGTAGTGGACCCCGAGTGCGACGCGCGAGAAGCTGACGATCGCCACGAGCGTCGCGGCGACGGCGTAGCGCCTCGGGCGAGTACTCACCGTGAGGACGTGCGCCAGGCCGAAGTAGACGATCGTCGTGTTCACGGCGTGGCCGCTCGGAAAGCCGTAGCCCGACGCGTAGGCCGTCAGTTCGTACAGTTGCTCGATTCCGAACGGAAGCAGTGCTGCGTCGAGCAGGGCCTCCTCCGGTCGCGGGAACCCGAATATCTCCTTGAGTCCCTTGTATAACCCCATCCCGGCGAGCCAGATGCCGCCGACGGCGGCGATGGCGTCCCGGCTCGGCGTGCCGTACCAGTAGAAGGCCGCGACGACGAGCGCCAGAAACCAGATGTCGCCGAGTTGGGTGAGCAGGGCGATGATGACCGCCAGCCATTCGGGGATCGCCTCCTGCAACGGCCCGAATTCCCCGATACCTCGTGACATCACGTTTCGTAGGCGTTCGAGGGAATAAAGTTCCTTCTACGGCGGTAGCGGGCGGTTTCGGGAAGTCGGGCTGACGGTGGTAGTCCCGACTCGATGGTGGGCCAGATCAGGCCCGCGATTCGATCTCGTCGGCGATCTCGTCGAGTTCGTCGTCCGCGAGGTCGGGTACCTCCCCCGCGATCGCGTGGATCGGCCCGCCGCCGTCGCCCTCGAACCGGGGAACGACGTGGCAGTGGACGTGAGGGACCTCCTGGCCGGCGGCCTCGCCGTTGTTGAACGCCACCGTGGTAGCGTCGGCGTCGACTGCGTCCTCGACGGCCGGGACGAGCCGGTGGATGGTCTCGTAGAGGTCCGCGGCGACGTCCGGCGGGACGTCGTTCAGTCGCTCGTACTCCTCGCGTGGGATGACGAGGGTGTGTCCCGGCGCGAGCGGGTTCGCGTCGAGGAAGGCGAACGTGGTCTCGTCCTCGTAGACGACGCGGGCAGGGATCTCCCCGTCGACGATCTGGCTGAAGATCGTACTCATACGTACGTGTGTGACCGCTCGGCGTATGAAGGTTACCGACGGATCGAGCGTGTGACGGTTCGTGGGTCCTCTCCGCCGTCAGCCGATCGTTCGGCCGGGCGACAGCAGCAGCGCGAGTGCATCGAATCGTCGGCGCACGGCTACCGGCGCGAGGTGATGGCTTACTGGTACGCCTCGAACTCCATGCCGTAGATAGCGAAGTAAATCACGCCGATCATCCCGATGACCGACGCGAGCGTAAAGGAGAGTTCCGGCGTCGCGTACTGCCATAGCAGTCCCCCGAGCATACCGCTCGGGATCACGATCAACCCCCGGACGAAGTAGTACGAACCGGTTACTCGACCGCCAGCGCCCCGTTCGGCCGGGCCGACGATCAGCGCCTTGTGCGCCGGCAACCCGGCGAACCGCAACCCGGAGAAGGCAAAGAGCGCGATCAGTATCCAGACGTTCTCCGGGGCGAAGATCAACATGATCGGGAAGACGGCGTAGACCAGAAATCCGAGTCCGACGATCGGTTTGAGCCCGGTGCGTTCGGCGAGGGCGGCGGCCGGCGCCATCGTAAGCAGTGCGACGAGCATCTCGATCCCCGTGAGCACGCCGAAGAACGCCGCCGGCGCCAGATCGATCGAACTGATCGCGGGGAGATCCACCGTCAGTCCGATCCCCATCTCCTGGGTGATCACCAGGATGAAGAACACGTACACCATCCCGTTTGCGAATCGCACGAACGTGTCGGCCACCAGGAGCGGTCGGAGCGGCGCGGGGAGCGCTCTGAGGTCGTCGACGATCTGCCCGAACCCCTCGAACTCGTCGCCGATACTGTCCTCGTCGGCCTCGTACATGACGTGCTGGAGGATCGTCCCGAGGATGGCGAAGACGATGCCGATCACGAGTACCCACAGGAAGCCCGGCATGAACTCGTCCGCGACGAGGACGGCGACGATCAGCGGCGCGAGCAGGAACGCCGTCCGCCGGAACGTCTCCGTGCTGGCGAACCCGTGGGCCAGCCGGCTCGGTTCCGTGGCCTGCTTCACGATCGCGTAGTGGCCGCCGATGCCGAAGGACTTCCAGCACTGGGCCAGCAGCAGGCCGACGAACACCCAGACCCACGGCTCGACGGTGACGACGCCGAGGTCTACCGCCGGCACGAAGGCGGCTGCCAGCCAGATTCCGAACCCGACCGCGGAGAGGAAGCCGAAGACGGTCAGCGCGTACCGGGAGCCGACGCGATCCGAGACGACTCCGCCGTAGTACGGATACACCGCGCCGATGACGTTCCCGAACGTCCCCCACACGCCCACGACGAACCCCGTCGCGCCGAGAAAGACGAGGTACTCGGAGAGAAAACGATTGGTCATCTGGAAGCCGAGGCTGAACGCGAACATCGCGAGAGAGAGGACCAACACGTCCCGCCGAAGGGAGAAAAACTGCCTGAACGCGTCGATCGGTCCGGCAACCTCGGCCTGCTGTGCCATTACCGGGAGTACACCCACCGACTGATAAAATCCCTGTGGAAGTGGGACAAAACCGCCGACTCGCGTGCTGACACCCACGCCGCTCACGCAACGAGTTCGTCGAGCCGCTCGCGA
>SLIS01000176.1 GCA_007135505.1 Halovivax sp. | reverse complement strand
CGGACCTCTCGGCCGACGGCGAGCGTGGGGTCGCGATGGGCGGGTTCAACATGGCCGGCAGTCTCGGCTTTCTGGCGGGCTTTCTCGTCGGCGGCACGGTCGCCGGGTCGATGGGCTACGCCGCCGCCTTCCTCGTCGTCGGCGGGATGGAGATACTGATCGCCATCGTCGCGATTCCGCTCTTCCTGCGGGTGGGCGTCGGCGCACGGGCGGACGTGGTCTCGGCAGATCGATGAACATCTCGGCCGATACATGAACAGCCGCGTGTACCGGCCGGTCGCGGCGCTCAACTGTCGACGCGACGCCCGTTCGACGCGCGACGCCCGTTTGACGATCGACCCCACGGTTCGCCCCGCTACCGTCCACGGACCGAAACTGTCCGTCTGCCCGCCGACGGTCGACGCTTTAGTGAGCGTTCGTACCGCCGCCGATTCGCACGCTACGACCTGTGATACGCCATCTCACGCCGATCTGGTAACGGTTCGCTTTTACCCGTTCGATCCTAAGACGTACGTGATGGCACCAATGCAGCACGTTTCACGACGTACGGCCCTCAAACTGACGGGTGCAGCGGCCTCCGCGGCTGTCCTGGCCGGCTGTTCGAGCGCCGACGACGGCGAGGGCGGCGCCGGCGACGGATCGGACGATGGCGACGCCACGGGCGGCGAGCAGTACGAGATCGATCCCGGCACGGAGATCATCTTCTACGGCGACCAGGGCGGCTGGGAAGGCAAGGCGCCCGCCGACATCGAGGGCGTCGAGAACCCGACGCTCGTCCTCCAGGCCGGCGAGACCTACACGATCGGCTGGGACGAGGGCGACGGCGGCACGCACAACATCGAACTCCGCGACAGCGGCGGCTCGGTCGTCGGTGACTACGAGACGGGCTTTACGAACGACTCCGAACCGGACGACCAGTTCATCGAGTTCGAGGCGACCGACGAGATCGCCGTCTACCGCTGTGACCCACACGCACAGATGGAAGGCGACATCGTCGTCGAGTAACCGATCGCTGACGCCCACCCCGCTTCGAATTTTTCGCCCCCTCGAGAGCGACTTCCGGCCCGATTGCGCCATCCACAAGTACCATACCGTCTCACGACGCAGTAGCCGTACGCAGGTGGCTCTCGTGACCGAGAAACGCGAATACAGGGACGACTATCCCGACAAGACGCTGTACATCCCGGGTCCGACCGAGGTGCGCGAGGACGTCATCGAGGCGATGTGCGAACCCGCGTTCGGCCACCGAATGGACCGAATGACGGACCTGTACACGACCATCGTCGAAGACACGGCGGACTTTCTCGACACCGACAACGACGTGATCGTCCTCACGGGCTCGGGAACCGCGTTCATGGAGAGTTCGATCCTCAACCTCGTCGACGAGAACGTCCTCTGTACGACCTGTGGCAGTTTCAGCGAACGGCAGGCCGACGTCGCCGAGCGCCTCGGCAAGACCGTCGACACCCTCTCCTACGAGTGGGGGCGGGCGGTCGATCCGGCGGACGTCCGCGAGATGCTCGAAACGGGCGAGACTGACTACGACGTCGTCACCTGCGTGATGAACGAGAGCTCGACCGGCGTCCGGAACCCGGTCGAGGACATCGGCGACGTCGTCGCCGAGTTCCCGGAGACGCTGTTCGTCGTCGACGCCGTCTCCGCGCTGGGTGGCGACTACGTCGACATCGACGAGCACAACATCGACGTCATCTTCACCTCGATCCAGAAGGCCTTCGCCATGCCACCCGGCCTCGCCGTCTGCGTCGTCAGCGAGGACGCCTACGACCGCGAACGTGCGAGCGACTCGGCGTCGTGGTACGGGGGCTTCCAGCGCAACCTCGACTACTACGACCGGAAGGGCCAGACCCACTCCACGCCGGCGATACCGATCATGCTGGCCTACCGCGAACAGATGAAACACATGCTCGCAGAAGGCCACGACGCCCGCGACCGGCGCCACCGGGAGATGGCCGAGTACACCCGCGAGTGGGCCCGCGAGCACTTCGACGTGTTCCCCGAGGCGGGCTACGAATCACAGACGGTCGCCTGCATCGAGAATACCCGGGGAATCGACGTCGCCGGGACCATCGACGCCGTGAGCGAGCAGTACGACATGGTCTTTGCGAACGGCTACGGCTCCGCGCTCGGCGAGAAGACGTTCCGCATCGGCCACATGGGGGAACACGACGTCGAGAGCATTCGGGCGTTGACCGACGCGATCGAGGACGTCGCCGGATTGTAGCGGACGACCTCGAGACGAAAATCCGGCAGAACCACGTACGTTTGCCGGGAGCACGTCTCGAGCGACGCGAGGGACGTATGATCCGGGGAGGGCAGGCGATTCCCTGAATTGAACGCGAGCGAACTCCCGAGCGAGCGGGCCGCCGACCGACCCGGAACGAACGGAGTGAGTGACGGGAGGCGGGCTTTCGGTCCAGCTTTTGCCGAGTGACGGCGAACGGTGCGGTAGCGGAGCTACCGACGGTGAGCCAGAACGTAGCGCAAAAGGTGGAGTTTACTGAATGTGCCCTTCTCGCCGGAGCTGGTCGGCTTCGGCCTTCTCGTAGCGCCAGGTGATGTCGGCCTTCTCGTCCTGCCAGTCCCAGGGTTCGACCAGGACGACGTCGTCCTCGCGGATCCAGATGCGCTTTTGCATCTTGCCGGGGATGCGGGCCGTTCGCTCCGTGCCATCGGCACACCGGACTTTCACCCGGTTGGCGCCGAGCATGTTCGTGACGGTCGCGAACACCTCGTCGTCGTCGGGCATCCGGAGGTTCTTGCGACCGCCCTCCTCGTCACTCATACCCGGCGGTTGGGGCCGGAGGCGTTTAACACTTAACGGTTCCTTGCCCGGTCTCCTCGCGGCCGTTCGCGAGTCGGGCCAGGCGTGCGTCGAGGCCGCCTACTCGGGGAGGCGAAACAGGAGACTGTACATGCGGCCCGTTTCGACGCCGTCGCCGAGCGCTCGCCGTCGCTTGGCTACTTCCGACGCGACGGCCGACGCGAGTGCATCCGGGAGGGTCGCCGCCGTCTCACGTGCGAGTTCGGCGTGGGCGTCCAGCAGTTCGGTCGTCCACGGCACCGGATCGAGGAGCGTTCGCTCCCGAACGAGTTCCCACCCGTCCGCGACGACGAGCCGTCGAAGGTGGTCGGCCGGATAGAACGTGAGCGCCGGTTCGCCGGACGATAGCTCGGCCGTCGCGTTCTCCATGGCGAACAGCGCCCGGAGGGACGCGTCCGGAACCGGGTCGTAGTCGTCCACCACGAGCCACGCTCCCGGTTCGGCGACTCGGGTGAACTCGGCGAGAATGGTCGGGACGGCCGACGGCGGGACGACGTTGAACAGCGCGTGGGCCGTGAGAACGGTAACACTGTCTCGCTCCAGCGGGATCGACCGGAGGTCGGCCAGCACCACCGACGGATCGTCCCCCTCGAATCGGGTTCGGACGCCGGTGGCGTGTTCGCGCTCGTTCGTTATCGCGACGATGTCGGCTGCGTCCATCGACTGCAGGGCCGCGGTCGCGTTGCCGACGCCGGCTCCGGCTTCCAGACACCGATTGCCGGCGACGGGTACGTCGTCGAGCGCCTCGAAGACGGGCGATTCCTCGCTCATGGAGGGGCCTCGCAGCCACGCTATAAAGTTCCCCGTCCGGTCCGCTCGACGGCGTGATTCGGGTGGCCCGAATCAGCGGGTTTATCCACCGGCAACGAAATCCACGGAGTATGTTCAGAAATCTGAACGCGACCGTTCTCGGTGGGATCGCCCTGCTCGCCGTCGGCGTCGGACTGATCGCCTTCGAAAGCTACGTCATCGCCGCCGGCGTGGCGCTGCTCGTCGTCGGCCTGGCGCTGATCGCGAAGGGACTGATCAGCCAGGCGATGCAGTCGTTCGGCATGCTCTAGCTCGCAGTCGGTGTCGAAGGTGTTTTTACGAAAACAGGCACGTGCTCGCCCGATATCCCTCGACCGCGTCGAGCACCGTTTACGCCTCGTTGTCGCCGGCCCGATGTTCGCTGATGAGCCGGTCGACCATCGACGCGGTGTTCGAGCGCTCGCGTTCTCTCGCCCGGTCGTGCCAGTCGTCGATCGCGGCCTCGACGTCCCCGTCGCGGGCGACGGCCAGTTCGTCGACCTCCTGCATCGCGACGTCGTCGGCGGGGGCGACCGGGACGTCGGCCTCGAAGAGGATCGCGTCCGCGACGTCGGAGAGTCCGCCGTCTTTGAGGACGACGCGCGGTTCGAAGTCGGCGAGTAACTCGGCGGTCGAGCGACCGGCCCCGCTCGCGTCGCGGAGGTAGACGACGTCGCCCGGGGCGAGCCCGTAGGCTTCGTCGGCGTCCCGGATCGCGTCCCTGGTGAACTTCTCGATCACCTTCACGGGGACGAGTCCCTCTTTCTTCGCCGAGATGTCGCTGAAGTTCGAGTGGTCGAGCTTCCAGAGCGCTTTCATCCGCTCGACCTTGTCCTCGAGCGCCGAGACCTCCTCACGGGCCGCATCGCGCTCGCGCTCTAGCTGGGTCGCCCGTCGCTTCAATCGGGTCACCTCGCGATCCTTCCGGACCTCGCGGCGCTCCTCGCTGCGGGCGGCCGAGAGTTCGTTCTCGAGGGTGTCGATGCGGTCGTCCCGATCGGCGAGCCGTCCCTCGAGCCGGTCGACGTGTGAATCGAGGCGATCGACCTGGGCTTCGAGGGACCGAATGCGCTCCTCCTCGTCGGTCAACTCGCGGGGTTCGTGGACCGACTCGTCCGGTTCCGGCTCGTCGTCGTCGGTCAGGTCCGCGAGGACGGACTCGACGGACTCCTCGCCGGCGACGACGCGGTCGATGACCGTTCCGCGGTCGATGCCGGGAGGCACCTTCGCGCCGATGCGTTCGAACTGGTCCGCGTGGTCGTCGACCGCGAACAGGGCCGCAGCCATGGCGTCTCGCTGGTGGTCGTCCTCGTAGGGG
>SLIS01000393.1 GCA_007135505.1 Halovivax sp. | reverse complement strand
GCCGCTGGCGAAGGTCAACTACCGCCAGCTGCCGCGGGTCTTCTCGAAGTGGCGAGTGCTCTCGCTGAGCCTGCTCCAGAACTGGCTCATCGGCCCGACGCTGATGTTCGCCCTCGCCGTGATCTTCTTCAGCGGGCTCGTTCCGTGGTTCCCGACGCGGCCCGAGTACTTCCTCGGCCTGATATTCATCGGAATGGCACGATGTATCGCCATGGTCCTCGTCTGGAACGACCTCGCGGACGGTTCGAGCGAGTACGCGGCCGGCCTCGTCGCGTTCAACAGCGTCTTCCAGATCGTCACCTACGGCGTGTACATCTGGTTCTTCGCGCTGTTCTTGCCGCCCGTGCTCGGGCTTGACGCGATGGTCGCGGGCATCGAGGCGTTCGACATCACCGTCGAGCAGGTGTTCTGGGCGATCGCAATCTTCCTGGGCCTTCCGTTCGCCGGTGGCATTCTCACCCGCCTCGGTGGGGTACGATCGAAGGGGGAGGAGTGGTACGAAGAACAGTTCGTGCCGCGGATCAGTCCGATCACGCTGGTCGCGTTGCTGTTTACGGTGATCGTGATGTTCGCCACGCAGGGCGACGCGATCGTCGCCCGGCCGACGGACGTCCTCTGGCTTGCCGTTCCGCTGACGATCTACTTCGTGGTGATGTTTCTGGTGAGTTTCGGGATGGGACGCGGGATCGGGGCCGACTACTCGACCACCACCGCGATCGGCTTTACCGCCGCCTCGAACAACTTCGAACTCGCCATCGCCGTCGCCGTCGCCGTCTTCGGCGTCGGCTCCGGCGTCGCGTTCGCCACCGTCGTCGGCCCGCTCATCGAGGTCCCCGTGCTGCTCGCGTTGGTCCACGTCGCGATCTACTTCCAGGACCGATTCGACTGGACGGGCTACGAAACCGGGCGGCTCGACGACCCGATAGCGACCGACGAACCGACCACACCAGCGAAAAATGACGACTGACGACCGAGATCCAGAATGACAGTCAACACGCTCCTCGTTCCGACTGACGGCAGCGATTCGGCCATAGAGGCAGCCCGTCGTGGATTCGACCTTGCCGAAGCGTTCGGCGCCGCCGTCCACGTCCTATCCGTCGCGGACAGTACCATCGCTACGGGTGCGGGCTATGCCGGCGATTCGGCATCGATCCGTGCCAGACTCCGCGATCGGGCGACCGCGCGAGCCGCTTCGCTGCGTGACGAGGCGATCGAGCGTGGAATCGACGCCACCGCCGTGACCCGCGAGGGAATTCCGGCAAACGAGATCGTCACGTGCGCCGACGAAAGCGGGATCGACGCGATCGTTCTGGGGACGGCCGGTCGCGGTGGCGTCGCTCGCACGGTGGTCGGGAGCGTCGCGGACAAAGTCGTACGGACCGCCCCGGTTCCAGTAGTGACGATCAGACCGGAAGCCGTCGCCAATTCGATCGGCGAAGACGTCGATTCGATCCTGCTCCCCACCGATGGAAGTACCACGGCGAGGGAAGCGGCGGAGCTCGGGTTCGAGCTCGCCGTGCAACTGGACGCAACTGTCCACCTGCTCACGGTGATCGATTCCGATCGCTCGACGGCGCTGTCCGAGACGCTCGATGCCGACCGTTCCGACGAAAAATCCCAGGCAGGCGTAGCCGAACACCTCGAACCGCTCGCTTCCGAGGCCCGCGAGCGAGGACTCGAAGTCGACGTCACCGTACGGGCCGGGCGTCCGGCCGAAGCGATCGTCGCGTACGCCGAATCGAATCCGGTCGACCTGATCGCGCTGGGAACCGCAGGCCGGGGCGGTTTCGAGCGGTTCGTCCTGGGAAGTGTCGCCGACCGAGTGATCAGAAGCGCACCGGTTCCGGTGCTGACCACCCGGCCTGGCGAATCGGCCGAATTGGGAGAATGAACCGGGATACGAGCACCCTCGACGGAGTGGCACTGCTGTACCCCCGATACAGGTGGTATCCGTGAACGAAACCGATTCCAAACCGACCTATCGAGTCGCCTTCGTCTGCGTGCAGAATGCCGGGCGAAGCCAGATGGCAACGGCGTTCGCACGACGGGAGCGCGATCGACGCGACGTGGGCGACCGGATCGAGATCGTGACCGGCGGAACCCAGCCCGCAGCGCACGTTCACGACGGCGTCGTCGACGCGATGGGCGAACGGGACGTCGACCTCAGCGATCGCTCTCCGCGAGAAATTACCCCGCAGGAATTGCAGGCCGTGGACCTCGTCGTCACGATGGGCTGTTCCGCATCGGACGTCTGCCCGGCGACCTGGAACGGCGACAATCGCGACTGGGGACTCGACGATCCACACGGTCGATCGCTCGAGACCGTTCGTGCAATCCGAGACGAGATCGAACACCGAGTCGTCAGGCTGTTCGACGAACTCCTGGACGAAGCCGACGAAGAAACCGATTGGTGACTTCGGCGGGGACACCAATCCGTCAGTCGATACGGTACCGGCGTCACCTCCTCGAGGGCATCCAGTCGGCAGGCGAGTGAGCGGGGCCGACAGTGAGGGGCTGGCTACTCGACGGGGCTATGGCTAGACGATTATTGCGTGCCAACTCATATCACGACCATGAATGCGACGCGCGACGATATCGAGTTCCTCGTCAGTTCGGACCATCGCATTGGGGTGCTCGAGGCGCTGGCCAGCGGTCCGTGCGACCGGCACACCCTCCGCAGTGCAACGGGAGCGTCTTCGCCGACCATGGGCCGAATCCTCGCCGACTTTCAGGATCGTCACTGGATCGAACGGGCCGGGAAGACGTACCGGTTGACCGATCTGGGCGAGTTCGTGGCCGATCGATTCGGGGAGTTCCAAAACGCGATGTCGTATCAGCGACGGCTCCGCGAGGTCTGGTCGTGGCTTCCACACGAAATCGACGGCTTCAGCGTCGAGTTGTTCACCGACGTGGTCGTTTCCCGACCAGGGCCCGGCTACCCGTACAAGCCCATCGAACGGCTCACGGAGTGTCTCGCAACGACGGGTGAGATGCGCGGGTTCGGTATGGCCCTGCTCAAGTCGGGGAATTTAGAGGGGTTGTTCGATCAGGTCCGAGATGGACTGGAGTGCGAATACATCTACCCGCCAGCCGTTTTCGCGGACCTCCTCTCGTGGGATCGAGAAACGGTCGTGGAGGCGGTGACGCGAGCTAACTACACGGTCTTGCTACACGACGAGCTGCCACTCGACGACCGGTGTGGCATCTGCCTGTTCGACGATCGCGTCAGCTTCTGCTGCTACGACCCGGAAACTGGGGCCTTGCAGTCACTCGTCGACACCGGAAGCGACGACATGCGGACGTGGGCCGAGTCCTACTACGACCAGTTCCGAAACGAGGCCCGACCGCTCGACGACACCGAGTTGCTCTCGGTCGGTTGATCTGTGCTCGGTCGATTGCCCTCCCACACCCGAAGACGCGGGGGTTCGCTCTCACTCCGTGGTATCTCTCACTCCGTGGCTTTCCAGTATCGACGCTTCAACCCGAACGGTCCCCGCCTGCCGTGCGTTCACGGCGTGAAATATTTCACTAGACATGTATACTGACACTCACATCGTAGCCGCGTTCGTGGCGAATACGCATGAACAATCACGCACGCCGATCGACTGGCTGGCAGCTCGAACAGAATGCCTCCGAAGCCTATGAACAGTACCTGGTACCGCCGATTTTCGCGTCGTGGGCCGACCAACTCGTCGACACCGTCGATGTACGCGAGGGAGATCGGGTCCTGGACGTCGCCTGCGGAACCGGTATCGTGGCACGTCGTGCCGCATCCCGGGCCGGGCCGAGTGGATCGGTCGTGGGACTCGACGTTAACGACGGGATGCTTGCGGTAGCGAAGGAAACCACCGCCGATAGTCCGTCCTCGATCGACTGGCGACGGGGCGACGCGGCCGATCTCCCGTTCGCCGACGGGGATTTCGACGTCGTCTGCTGTCAGCAAGCGCTCCAGTTCTTCGACGACCCGACCGCTGCAGTCGGAGAGTTGCGGCGAGTCCTCGCACCGGCTGGGCGTGTTGCACTGAGCGTCTGGCGACCCCTCGAGTACCACCCCGCGTACGTGGTACTGGCCGAGGCCCTGGAGCGACACATAGGTGACGAGGCCGGGACAATGATGCGCGCTCCGTTCCCCGAATGGGACGCGGAGGACCTCCGAACGCTCGTACAGGACGGGGGATTCGATGACGTATCGGTCACGGTAGAGATCGGGTCCGTGCGCTATCCGTCGGTCGAGGAGTTCGTCCGCCGCGAGGCAGCAAGCTCGCCGCTCGCCCAACCGATCGCGGCCGTCGAGCGAGCGACACGGGACGAACTGGTTCGCGACGTCGAGGACGCGTTACGGTCGTACAGTGACGATGCGGGCATCGTCTCGCCAATGGAGTCGTACGTCGCCACCGCGACCCGGTCGCAATAGTGAACGGTGTATCCGTTCGAGCGGCGCGCCGCGTAGTATCTAGCTACGAAACGGAACACTCGTCGTCGAACCTGAGCCGAACCAGCTCGACGAGCTGGCGATTGCGTTCTCCGAGATTCTCGATCGAAGTGAGCAACACCTCTGCGAACGATTGGTGTAGTACTTTCTTGTGGGAGATTCCTCTAGATAGCCAGACATAGCGCCTCGAAACAAGCGGTGTTGCCACGACGTAGTCGTCCTACTAGACAGTACGGTACCGTGTGAGAGTCACGGGCCGGATTTGAACCGAAGGAAGACGGTCGCTCACTCCGTTCGCGCTGCGACTGGCAGGGTTCAAATCCGTTGTTTGGGAGCTGTCGCTCACGGATTGTTCGCGACAGCAAGCCAAGGGCCGGATTTGAACCGAAGGAAGACGGTCGCTCACTCCGTTCGCGCTGCGACTCGTAGGGCTCAAATCGGCGTCTTGCGTCTGCTCCTCACGTCCGTTCGTCGCAAGAAGCCAAGGGCCGGATTTGAACCGGCGGGGGTTCCGCTCTGCAGGCGGATG